>DATHWA010000350.1:0-43738 GCA_035461025.1 Gillisia sp.
AAGGTTTCTCCTGCAGATGTAAAATCCCTTGAAGAGATTCCATTTCTTCCTATCCAGTTCTTTAAAAGCCATCGCATTTTTCCTGCTGAAGGGGAGGTGCAAAAAATATTTACCAGCAGCGGAACCACCGGTACTACTACAAGTAGTCATTTTGTAAAGGATCTTGTCATCTATGAAGAAAGTTTTATAAAGGCATTTCATCATTTCTATGGAGATTTTGAAGATTATGTAGTACTCGCTTTACTTCCCTCCTACCTGGAACGCGAAGGATCTTCCCTTATCTATATGGTCAATTCCCTTATTCAAAAAAGCGGGCATCCGCAAAGTGGATTTTATCTGGACAATCTGGAAGATTTAAAGACGAACCTTATTCAGCTGGATAAATCGGGCAGGAAAGTGCTGCTTCTGGGAGTTTCTTTTGCCCTCCTGGACCTTGTAGAAAATTCTTCTTTTCAACTTAAAAACACCATAATTATGGAAACCGGCGGAATGAAAGGCCGGCGCAAGGAAATGATAAGGGAAGAACTGCACGCGCACCTTAAAAAAGGTTTCGGAGTAGAAAATATCCATAGCGAGTACGGAATGACAGAGCTGTTGTCACAGGCCTATTCCAGCGGGAAAGGGGTTTTTAACTGCCCTCCATGGATGAAAATACTTATAAGGGATCCGGAAGACGCATTATCTTACCACCCAAATGGAAAAACAGGGGGAATAAATGTTATTGATCTTGCCAATTTTAATTCCTGTTCGTTTATCGCCACCCAGGACCTGGGAAAGATTATAGGCGATAATGATATTGAGATCCTTGGCAGATTTGACCATAGTGATATTCGAGGCTGTAACCTTATGGCTGTCTAAGAATTACCAGGATCAGGAACTTTCTAGCTCGTGTATAAACCGTGGGAAAGCAAAAACAATGCAAGGAAGATAGAGCAACCCGCACCAACAACTCCCAAAACAGGAAAATTATCAAAAAACATTAAGCCCCAAATGCCGTAGATATATGACGAAATAAAAAGGATGAATGTAAGGAACTTTAAAGATCGTCTTGGTTTCATAGCAGCAGGATTGGATAATAAAATTACCAAAACCACAGCTTAATGACTCATTTTCAGTTTTATATAATCCTGAAATTAATGTTACGGAATTAACCAGCAGGGGATATTAAAACATTTAGCAGGAAAAATACTGTCTCTAAATTGGCATAAAACAGATTTATTCAGCCACTATCGGGAGATAGTAACCTCAAACTCCGCGTCAATTCACAGCTTTAAATTATTTTAAAATTTAACGTTTTGAGGTGTAATGAAAGGATAATCCCACGACCTAATTAATGTAAACATAATTTTTGGTTAGGTTTTTGTTTACAGCTAAATGAAGTTTTTTCATATTAGATTGGTTAGTTAGTTGCAAGCCCTTTCAAACGCTAGTTTGGAGGGGTTTTGTAATTTATACCAATCTCTTCAGTAATAATACAGCTTTAGATTTCAAATTCCTTTTGACTAAAAAAAAATCATGATAGTATTATTTTCTTTTAAGCATAAATGAAAGAACAGGTTTACCACCCCTACTTATTTCCTCCTCCTTTTTTAATATTGGAATGGAATTGTTCTTCGCTCCTTCTTTCATTTTTGTTTATCGGTATGTACTGATGAACATGAGTGAGGAGGCACAACACCAAAAATACTGAACCAATAATAAAGAAGATTTCGTTATACTCCCATAACGAAAGAATTAAGGTTAATGATAGAATAGTTAGCAGGTAAAAGCTTATAAATCCTATAAATAAGAAAAGCCGTAAATAGGAGAAAAATGAGGGGTTGGCCATAAAACTAACTTAGTTTGACAAGTTAGTCTTAAAAGAATGAAAATAACTATTTATAGAAAATTATAATTCCTGATTATCAAAAAGTTAAAGGTATATTTGACCATCGGGGCATTGAAAGCAGGATGAGTGGGGGCTCATCCTGCTTTTTTTATTATTATAAATTATACCACTCTAATGATATAGGTGTTTCTCTTTCCCTTATTCAAAATGATGTATTTATTGTTGATAAGATCTTCCCTTGTGATAGTATAATCTTCCTTAATCTTCTCCTTATTTACAGAAATTGAATTTTCCTTTAATGCCCTTCTTGCTTCCCCGTTGGAATTTAAAAAGCCGGTTTTAGCAGAAAGGGCCGCGATCATATCAAGACCTTCTTCCACATCTCCCATAGAAACTTCAGCCTGTGGCACTCCTTCGAAAACATCCAGGAAAGTAGCTTCATTCAATTGGCGCAGGTCACTGGCAGTGCTTTTCCCGAAGAGAACTTCAGATGCTTTAACCGCATTATCGTAATCTTCGCGGGAATGGACCATAACGGTAATCTCCTCAGCCAGTTTCTTTTGCAATTGTCTTAAATGTGGCTCCTGTTTATGAACCTCCACCAACTTTTCCACTTCATTTCTGGAAAGAAAGGTAAAGATCTTGATATACTTTTCTGCATCCTCATCACTTGCGTTTAACCAATATTGGTAGAACTTGTAGGGAGAGGTAAGGTTAGGATCCAGCCAAACGTTCCCGCTTTCGGTTTTTCCGAATTTGGTCCCGTCTGCTTTCGTAATTAGAGGGCAGGTAAGGGCAAATCCTTTGCCGCCGCCAATCCTTCTTATTAGTTCGGTACCTGTTGTGATGTTACCCCACTGGTCGCTTCCTCCCATTTGTAAAGTACAGCCAAATTCCCTGTATAGATGGAGAAAATCATATCCCTGCACCAGTTGATAGGTAAACTCTGTGAACGACATTCCTTCAGAAGCATCTGAAGACAACCTCTTCTTTACAGAATCCTTGGACATCATATAATTTACAGTTATGTGTTTGCCCACATCCCTTATAAAGTCAAGAAAGGAGAATTCCTTCATCCAGTCATAGTTATTCACAAGCACCGCAGCATTGTCCTGATCACCCGTAAAATCCAGGAATTTTGTAAGCTGATTTTTGAGTGAGGCCTGATTATGTCTTAAGGTATCCTCATCCAATAGGTTACGCTCTGTAGATTTTCCTGAAGGATCTCCAATCATTCCGGTAGCACCGCCTACCAGGACATAAGGCTTATGTCCACCTAGCTGAAAATGCCTTAACATCATCACGGCTACCAGATGTCCAATATGAAGAGAATCTGCCGTGGGATCTATCCCTACATAGGCCGCTTTCATCCCTTCCATCAAATGCTCCTCTGTTCCGGGCATTACATCGTGCAACATTCCTCTCCAGGTAATTTCTTCTACAAAATTCATATATCTATAATTCTTTATTTATCAATATCCTTCGCCGTCACAAGTTCGGGGAATTTTCAAACAGTTAGTTTTCATAGACTGAAAGAGCCTGCTTGTTTTAGGAAAACAGCGGTAAAGATACCAATAACTCTCATTTTTCCTAAGCTGAAATGGCTATATTTACGCTATGATATTAGTTACAGGAGGAACAGGTTTGGTAGGATCTCATCTTCTGCTTGATCTCACTAAAACCGAAGAAAAAATACGGGCAATATACAGAGAAGGCAGCAGTTTTGATGCAGTAAGAAAAGTCTTCTCTTATAACCTGAAAAATACTGAAGCCGAAGCTCATTTCAACAGGATTGAATGGGTACAAGCCTCGTTGGATGACATACCTGCTCTCAACACGGCCTTTGCCGGAATCAAAAAGGTTTATCATGCGGCTGCACTGGTTTCTTTTAACCCCCGGGACACAGCGGAGTTAAGAAAGACCAATATTGAAGGCACCGCCAATATTGTTAATTTATGTATTGCCTTCCACATTGAGAAACTTTGCTATATAAGTTCTGTTGCCACTATGGGTTTAACTCTGGGAGAAGAATATGTTACTGAAAATTTCACCTGGCACCCGGAGAAGGACCATACAGAATATGCCATTTCCAAACACGGGGCAGAGATCGAAGTTTGGCGTGCCTCCCAGGAAGGTGTGCCGGTGATCATCCTTAACCCGGGCGTTATTCTTGGAGCAGGATTTTGGGATAAAGGCAGCAGCCTGATATTTAAAAAAATTGATGATGGCCTCAACTATCATTTTCCCAAAGTCACAGGATTTGTTGGGGTGAAAGATGTTGCTGTGGCGGCAATTATGGCAATGAATTCAGAAATAAAGAATGAACAGTTTATTGTAATTTCAGAAAATCTAAGCTTTAAAAAAGTACTGGAACTCGTGGCTGCCTCTCTAAATAAACCTGCCCCTAAAAAGCCATTGCAACCATGGATGGTTTATATAGGCTGGATCTTTCAATCTGTTTCCGCATTGTTTGGCGGGAAAAAACTCATAAGGAAAGGAGATCACAAGAGCTTGTTTGAGGACACCTATTACTCTAATGAAAAGATAAAAGAAAAGTTGAATTTCAAATTTATCCCGGTAAAAGAAGTTATAATGGAGACTGGCTCATATTACAAGAGAAGGTAACTCGCGATTTATTGCAATTGTTCATCAAAATCTATTTCTGTTCCACGAGGTAAAGTATCTTTCCTATCCTTCCTGAAGATCGACGGATTTACATAAATAGAATCCCCATCCTGTTGTATTTGTAAAACAGAGTCCTTTTCCTGTCGCAGAGAATCCTTTTCTTGTCGTAAAGAGTCCTTTTCCAGTCGCAGAGAATCCTTTTCTTTTTTCTCTTCCTCTTTAATAACTTCCAATTCCTTTTTTAAACTTTCCAGATTGTTTTTCACCCGCGAATATATACGCTCCAGTCTAGATGGATAATTTGCATAATATCTGGTGCTTTGGGCAAGTCTTACACTATCAATCTCATGTCTATCATACAAATATTCCATAGGCCTGAGGCCTGTATTTTCCAATTGTCTCCTGTTATAATTTTTGGCAGAATTTAAGAAAGAGAGATCTGATAGAACTTCCACCATCTAATTCTCCGGGATAAGATTCTCCGGTTCGCGCACTTCGTCTGCATCACGACAGGCAAAGACAGCAAACAACAAAAGAAGTACCCCGAGCCTTTTCATTACTTCCTGTCAAAGGTTAACTGTTCTGCTACCGGAGAAAATGGCAATACCTTAAAATTATTGTATACCAGTCTTCCATTCACGAATGTATGTGTGACCCTGGATTTAAAGGTTACCCCGTCAAAAGGGGACCATCCGCATTTATAAAGAATATTGTTTGGTTGTACAGCCCAGGGGGCGTTAAGATCTACAAGAACAAGATCTGCCTTATAGCCCGCACGTATAAATCCGCGTTTTTCAATTTGAAATAAAATGGCAGGATTATGACACATTTTTTCAACGATCTTTTCCAGGGTGATTTTCTCCTGGTGGTAAAGCTGTAGCATCGCAGGCAAAGCATGTTGCACCAATGGACCTCCACTTGGAGCCTTGGTATAAACATTTTTCTTCTCCTCCCTGGTATGTGGCGCGTGATCTGTTGCCACTACATCAATTCGGTTATCAATAAGACCCTGTAAGAGGGCCTCCTGATCTTTTTTTGTCTTAATGGCCGGATTCCACTTAATAAAAGTTCCCTTTTTTCCGTAATCCTGGTCATTGAACCAAAGATGGTGAACGCACACCTCTGCCGTGATCTTCTTATCTTTTAAAGGTTTTTTATTATCAAAAAGTGAAAGTTCCTTTGCAGTAGAAAGATGAAACACATGCAACCTTGCGCCTGTCTTTTTAGCCAGCGCTACAGCACGGGAAGACGATAAATAACAAGCTTCTTCACTTCTAATTTTTGGATGATTTTCAATTGGGATATCCTCCCCGTATTTCTCAAGCTGTTCTTCAAAATTCTTTTTAATAGTGGCTTCATCTTCACAATGCACCGCAATAAGAAGTGGTGATTTTGTAAAGATTTCTTCCAAAACTTTTGGATCATCTACAAGCATGTTGCCGGTAGAAGAGCCTAAAAATAATTTTATAGCTGCTGTGGTCTTAGGATCTACTTTTAATATTTCCTGCAAATTATCATTTGTGCCACCAAACATGAAAGAATAATTAGCGTAAGATGTTTTCCTGGCTATCTCAAATTTCTCGTCAAGTTTCTCTATTGTTGTGGTTTGCGGCTGGGTGTTTGGCATTTCAATAAAGGAGGTAATTCCTCCCGCTATTGCCGCCATTGAACCGGTTTCAATCGTCTCTTTATGAGTAAGACCGGGTTCCCGGAAGTGTACCTGGTCATCTATAATACCCGGCAACAGGTAATTCCCTTCTGCATCTATAATACTCACATCCGGTGATTTGGCACTTATGCTGTCTGCAATTTCAGCAATTATACCATTTTCAATAAAAACATCTCCTTCTATGATCGTTCCCTCATTAACGATGCGTGCATTCTTGATTAAAACCTTCTTCATTACGTTGACATCTTATTAAAAAGACTTTTAATTTTCATATTAATTACCCCAAAGACAGCTTCAGAAATTATTCCGCTGCTCATTTTGGAAGTTCCTTTAGTCCTGTCTGTAAAGATCACAGGAACTTCCTTTATTTTAAATTTCAGCAAATACGCCTTAAATTTCATTTCTATCTGGAAGGCATAACCCACGAACTTGATCTTATCCAAATTGATCTTCTCCAATACACGCCGTTTATAACATACAAATCCGGCTGTAGTGTCGTGTATATCCATTCCCGTGATAAGTCGTACATATTTTGAAGCCAGCCAGGACATAAGCACCCTGCTCATTGGCCAGTTTATAACGTTTACCCCTGTCTTGTATCTTGAACCTATCGCAACATCTGCGCCTTTTCTTGCACAGGCATTATACAGGCGTATAAGATCATTTGGATTATGGGAAAAATCTGCATCCATTTCAAAAATATACTCATAATCCCTGGCCAGAGCCCAGTGAAAACCGTGAATATAAGCGGTTCCCAATCCCTGCTTCCCGGTACGTTCTTCCAAAAACAATGCCCCAAAAAATTCAGTTTGCAGGGTTTTAACCTTGAGTGCAGTTTGGTCCGGGGAATTATCATCTACCACCAAAATATGAAATTTGCGTTGGAGGGAAAAAATATTCCGTATTAAACGCTCAATATTCTCAATTTCATTGTAAGTGGGTATTATAATAATCCCATTTGACATGCCTGAATTTTTGCACAAATGTAACTATTTTGATGTTTACAGCTTCAAAATAACTTTCAAGTTTTAACCCTATAAATTATACCTTTGCACAAAAGAATAATATTTGGAAGCCCTCGAAAGATATAGCACTTCAAATGATTTGCCTACCATAATAATAGTCCTCATCCTGTTATTACTGGTATTGGGCAGACAACTATTTCAAAACCGCTTTGAAGACTTTTTTTCCATTTTCACTTCCGGTAAATTTTTGATAATTAAGAACAGGGAGCATAAAGCCCTTTTTGGTTTTAATGTTATAATGTTTTTCGCCCATATCCTCATCATAACTTTATTTCTTTTTGTTCTGTACAGGATCTTTGTTTCCCCGGTGTTACATGAGCCCTGGATAATACTCTTAAGGATTTTTACGGCTTATGGATTTTTTGCATTACTTAAAATTACCCTGGAAAAGATAATTGCTAACGTTTTTGATATTGATGACACTGCAGAACATTATCTGTTCCAAAAACACACCTACAGAAATTTCATTTCTTTTTTATTTTTTCCGGTTGTGATCTTCCTGATTTACTCGCAACCGGCTTCCAGAGCAGCAATCATTACGGTAATAATATTTTTCCTTATTGCCACCTTATATTCATTCTTTAGAATTACGAAAAAAAATGCGGGTTGGATCACGCGTAATTGGTTCTATTTTATTTTGTACCTTTGCGCACTCGAAATTACCCCTTATGTTATTTTGTATAAGCTAATTACAATAAGCTAAGGTTTTAAATGTGATAATATATGAAAGTGAAAACAATTTTGATTTCTCAACCAGAGCCTAAACTAGAAAATTCACCTTATTCTGAGCTGGAAGAAAAACAAAAGGTAAAAATTGATTTCATTCCCTTTATACACGTAGAAGGGGTATCTTCTAAAGATGTAAGACAACAAAAAATTGATCTTACAAAATATACTGCGGTAATCCTTACCAGCCGTAATTCAGTTGACCACTTTTTTCGCATCGCAGAAGAAATGAGGTATAAAGTGCCAGATACCCTTAAATATTTTTGTCTTAGTGAGGCCGTGGCCTATTATCTTCAAAAATATGTAGTGTATCGTAAAAGGAAGATCTATGTGGGAAAAAGAACATTTGCAGAGCTTTCTCCCTACATCAAGAAGTATAAAAATGAGAAATTTTTACTTCCTGCCTCAGACATGTTAAAACCAGATGTTCCAAAAACTCTTAACAAACTAGGGGTAGATTGGAAACAAGGAATTTTTTATAAAACTGTTGTAAGTGACCTTTCACATTTAAGAGAGGTTTACTACGATATCCTGGTATTTTTTAGCCCGAGTGGAATCAAATCCCTTTTTGAAAATTTCCCGGACTTTGAACAAAAGGATACGAAAATCGCTGTTTTTGGCAACACAACAGTGAAAGCAGCCAAAGACCATGGTCTGGTAGTGAATATACAGGCGCCAACACCGGAGACTCCATCTATGACTATGGCCCTTCAAAAATATATAAAAGAAGCAAACAAGAAATAAAGATTAACTTCCCTACATTGTAATTAAGAAAGCCGGTAAAATTGTAACGAATTTGCCGGCTTTCGCTTGTTTAAAACAGCCGAAAATCCAGGATTAAAAAGACATTTTTGCCGGATAACCTATTGATTTTATAATTGTTAAGTAACATTTAGCAAAAGAAACTAATAGAACCTTAACGTCGACCATACTTAATTTTATGATAGCTTAAAATTACTTTCCGCATCATATCATAATATTACATGGCCAGCAAAACGGTTTATTATGAGAGTTTCCCCTATTTTACTTCTGGTGTTATGCCCGGCTATAATGAATTGCTCCAGCCCTGCAGTCGAATTATCATACCCGGATCCTGAATATTTTGAAGTTATCCTTGGAAAATGGCATCCTTCTGAAACAATTTCAAAAGGTATTAGTTACCCCTATGGAGGACATGAAGAGTGCGGTCGGGATTTTTTGGAATTCAGCAGAGAGGGAATAATGAAGTCTGTTAATATCCTTGAATGCCGGGAAATTATAGACAATTCGGGTTTATTTAATGTAGTGGGTTATTTCCTTAGCATCCAATACGGTGAAAATGTGGAGGTTCAATTTGAAATAGCCAAACTGGACGCTTCATCAATGGAATTGATCTTTATTGATCATCTTGATGGGGATGGCATAGGAAAAGAAAGGAGAGTTTTCCTTAGGGAATAAAAAAATCCGGCGCCTAACTGGTCACCGGATTCATGTTTTTAAATATAAGAAATTTTACACCAACGGTCCTCCCGAAAGGATCTCCTCATTGGCATTTTCCTCAAATTTGGCGAAATTACTCTTAAATGAATTTGCCAGTTTATTTGCCTTAGCATCATAAGCCTCTTTATCGCTCCAGGTTTCCCTTGGATTGAGAACCTCATTTGGAACATTCGGACAATCTACCGGCATTTTCAGTCCAAAAACGGGGTGTGTTGTGAATTCCATTCCCTCAAGTTTTCCCTCCAGTGCAGCGTCAATCATTGCCCGGGTGTATTTTAATTTCATCCTGCTACCTGTTCCATAAGGCCCGCCAGTCCAACCTGTGTTAACCAGCCATACATTAACTCCGGAATCTTTCATTTTCTTACTTAGCATTTCACCATAAACAGTTGGATGCAATGGCATAAATGGAGCACCAAAGCATGCCGAGAAGTTTGGCTGTGGCTCATTAACCCCTGCCTCTGTCCCTGCTACCTTGGCCGTGTAACCGCTAATAAAATGATATGCGGCCTGGCCAGGGGTTAGCTTACTTATGGGAGGTAATACCCCAAAAGCATCTGCAGTAAGAAAGAAGATATTTTTTGGGTTTTCCCCTATAGAAGGAGTAACAATATTATCAATATGGTGAATAGGATAACTTACCCTGGTATTTGGAGTGATAGAGGTGTCCTCAAAATCTACATCCCCATTTTCTTTAATGATAACATTTTCCAGGATTGCACCCGGCTTAATCGCCCTGTAAATATCCGGCTCATTTTCTTCTGTGAGATGTATTACCTTGGCATAACACCCTCCTTCAAAGTTAAAAATTGTATTCTCCTTCGTCCAGCCGTGCTCATCATCACCAATAAGCCTTCTTTTTGGATCTGCAGAAAGAGTAGTTTTTCCCGTTCCTGAAAGACCAAAGAAGATTGCAGTGTCCTCCTCCGGGCCAATATTGGCAGAGCAGTGCATTGGTAATGTATCTTGATGTACAGGAAGCATGAAATTAAGGGCAGAGAATATCCCCTTTTTAATCTCTCCTGTATAACCGCTGCCACCAATAAGAGCTATTTTTCTTGTGAAGTTAAGTATTGAGAAGTTACCCTGGCGGGTTCCGTCTACAGAAGGGTCTGCTTGAAATCCCGGAGCGTTGATAACGATCCAGTCCTCTTTAAAATTTTTGAGTTCTTCTTCCGTAGGTCTCAAAAACATATTGTAGGCGAATAAATTGGACCAGGGATACTCATTCACCACACGAATATTTGTCTTGTAATTTTCATCTGCACAGGCGTAAGAGTCTCTTACAAAAACTTCTTTCCCTGAAAGGTATTCCACCACCTTGTCATATAAAGCATCAAATTTTTCCGGATCAAACGGAATATTAATATCTCCCCACCATACCCTGTCTTTGGTTTCATCATCTTTAACAAGAAATCTATCCTTTGGCGATCTTCCTGTAAATTCACCGGTGTTCACTGCAAGAGCTCCGGAATTTACTTCAACACCCTGCTCTTTTTCAATAGTAATCCTGTGAAGTTCCTCCGGCGGGAGTTGATAATGCACCTGAGCATCACTAATTCCATAATTTTCTAACGAAATCGTTTTCGTAATTTGCTTGTTTGCCAACATAAAAGTTTAGGTTGTGTGTTTGTTTAGGCCTACAAAAGTATAGAATCTAACCCTCAATGCCTTGGAAAAATTTTTATTTTATTTGTTTTTTAACTTTATAAAGTGGCCCAATAGCAGAATCCAACAAAAGATTAACAAACTGCCCCCTACAGGTGTGACCGGGCCTAAATACTTAAAATCAATAGCCGTTAGATCATTAGTTGCCAATAAATAAATTGATCCGGAAAAGAAGATGATTCCAAAGATCAGGAAATAAAAAATCCATTGAAAAACCGGTGCAGGATTCACCCGCATATTCCCTATTAACAATAACAAAAGCGAGTGATAAATTTGATATTTCACTCCTGTCTCAAAGGTTATCATAGCTTCTGCCGTGAGCAGGGGTTTTAATCCATGAGCTGCAAACGCTCCCAGGATTACAGCAATCATCCCAAAAGCCAGTCCGGTAATATAGAATCTTCTGCTCATTTCAAGTTTTTTATGTCTAAACATTTTAATTACATTCGTGTAATCAAGCCTACAAAATTAATTAAGAAAAAGTTAATATGCGTCAAATACTGGTCATTGGAGCCGGAAAATCCACCTCAGTCCTAATTTCTTATCTTTTAAAAAATGCAGAAAAAGAAAACATAATCCTAACCATTGCCGACAAGGAGGAGGCGCAGGCAAAACGAATTTCCGGGAACCACCCGCGCGCTAAGGCGCTTGGTCTTGACATCTTTAATACTGAAAGTAGGGAAGCCGCTATAAAAAATGCCGATCTTGTCATTTCTATGTTACCTGCTCGTTTTCATATAGAGGTGGCAAAGGATTGTGTGAGATTTGAAAAAAATTTGGTTACAGCCTCTTATGTGAGTAAAGAAATGAAGGAACTTGATCCTATGGTGAAGGAAAAGGGACTTATTTTTATGAATGAGATTGGAGTTGATCCCGGGATTGACCATATGAGTGCAATGCAAGTGATAGACCGCATAAGGGATAATGGCGGTAAAATGTTGATGTTTGAATCTTTTACAGGTGGATTGGTAGCTCCAGAGAGTGACACCAATCTATGGAATTATAAGTTTACATGGAATCCGCGAAATGTAGTGGTAGCCGGACAGGGAGGGGTAGCGAAGTTCATCCAGGAAGGAAAATACAAATACATCCCCTACCACAGGTTGTTTCGCCGTACAGAATTTATTGAGATTGCAGGTTTTGGAAAATTTGAAGGCTATGCAAACAGGAATTCCCTGGATTACAGAAGTGTTTACGGGTTGGAGGATATTCAAACCCTATACCGCGGCACTATACGTAGGGTAGGCTTCAGCCGGGCCTGGAATATGTTTGTGCAGCTTGGAATGACAGATGATACTTACGAGTTGGAAAATTCAGAAGAAATGAGCTACAGGGATTTTATAAATTCTTTTCTTCCTTATTCGCCAACAGATTCTGTTGAACTAAAACTTCGGCACAACCTTAAAATAGATCAGGATGATATTATGTGGGAAAAACTGCTTGATCTTGATCTTTTTAATGCTGAAAAAAAATTAGGGATAGTCAATGCAACCCCTGCACAAGCCCTTCAGAAAATATTGGAAGATAAATGGTCCCTGGCTGAAGATGATAAGGATATGATTGTGATGTATCATAAATTTGGATTTGAGCTTAACGGTGAGAAAAAGCAAATAGATTCTACTATGGTGCACATTGGTGAGGACCAACAAAGGACCGCAATGGCAAAGACTGTAGGCCTACCTGTAGCCATAGCAGCCCTTGCAATCCTCAATAAGAAAATCACTACCCCGGGGGTACAGGTGCCTATTACAAAGGAAGTTTACGATCCTATTTTGAAGGAGCTGGAAACAAACGGAATAGTTTTTAAAGAAACAGAAACAGAATACCTTGGCTACAATCCATTGGGAGAGGTTGGGAATTAAAATATAAAATATCAAGTTAAGAGCGGCTTATGAAAATAGTTGATGAAAAAGTAAGTATAGATGGTATCGACAAGACCATCCTTAATTATCTTATGGAGGATGCGCGAAAACCAATTCTGGAAATCGCCCGAAGCATTGGTATAAGTGGTGCAGCTATTCATCAACGACTTAGAAAACTGGAGAAGGCAGGCTTAATTGAAGGCTCCAAATTGGTGATCAACCCCAGGATCCTTGGATATACCACCCTTGCCTTCGTAGGTGTATACCTGGACAAAGCTGTAAGCAATCCACAGGCGGTAAAGCAATTAAGACAAATACCCGAGGTTTTGGAATGTCATTATACTACCGGGAACTGGTCCATTTTCCTGAAGATCCTGTGTAGGGACAATGAACATCTTATGAATGTTTTGAATAAAAATATCCAGGCAATAGAGGGGGTTTCAAGGACTGAAACTTTTATTTCACTAAATCAACAAATTCAACGTCAAATTAAGGTGTAAACATTTGGATTAATTCTAAATAAGAAATAATTTTGCACCTGAAATGAAATTACTACACCAGTCTCAATTCTTTACTTCGTACCAGTCAGATCGTGGACGCTGCTTCTACTTTGACTTTGGTCATAAGGTAATAAAGCTTACTTTTTGTCAGCTTCTTGCATTTCGGCACCAGGTGAGAACTATTGATCTTGATGCACATTTTGACGGGACTAATCCACAGGGTTTGGAGATCCTTACGCTTTGCAACAGGGAACACATGTTCATCTTCAATACCCTGGAAACTGCAGATCTTAAAGAATTTGTTCGCGGGACTTTTGCGATGCTGGAATTGAATACTATGGTTTCAGCTTAGAAATTAATACCCTACTCTTACAAAGACTATTTCTAAATTGGGGTTCTTTTTGTGTGCCTTCTACATTTTTGATTAACTTTAAAAAAAAAGTAATGAAAGATCTGGTAAGACAAAAACTAAGTCTCCATGTAGATATCATGGACCTGTTGAACGAACAAATTCAAAAAGAAGCACATTCATCATCAGTTTATTTGGCTATGGCCTCCTGGTGTGACCATAACGGACTCATAAATAGCGCCAAATTCTTCTATGACCAATCATCTGAAGAAAGAGAGCATATGATGAAGATTTTCCACTTTATAAATGATAATGGCGGTACCGCCTACTCTCCAGAGGTATCTAATATTTCACACGAGTATAACTCTCTAGAAGAAATTTTTGAGACAGCTTTAGACCAGGAGATTGCGATCACCAAGTCCATTCATAATCTTGTGTTTAAGTGCAGAAAGGTTCAGGACCTTACATCTGAATATTTCCTGAATTGGTTCGTTAATGAACAGATGGAGGAAGAACAAACCTTTAGGCGGGCGCTTGAATTATTCGACCTTATTGGTAGAGAAGGAATGGCCCTTAAGTTTATTGATGAAAGGATCCCACAAATTAGGGAAGAATAGACATAATTATATTCCAAAAAAAAGGGGCGGTTTTTCAACTGCCCCTTTTTATATTTAATAGATTTAGCAGCTAACTAATCCCTACCCAGGTATATACTTATAAAGTATAAGAGGGTTGCAAGGGAACCAACAGCAGCAACTACATAAGTACGTGCGGCCCATTTTAAAGAATCCTCGGCGGCATCATGCTCCTGCGCCGTGAGCATATTCTCATTTTCCAGCCATACAAGTGCCCTTTTACTGGCATCATATTCTACGGGAAGAGTGATGAAACTAAAAAGGGTACCCATTCCATATAAAATAATCCCGATAAGCAGCACTGTTTGTCCCACTCCAACAGAAACCATGGTCATAAGGATCAAACCACCCATAATGGCCCATTGAGAATATTTGGAGGCAACACTTACTACAGGCACAAGCTGACTTCTCATTTGCAACCAGCCATATGCCTTGGCATGCTGTATAGCGTGTCCAACTTCGTGGGCTGATACTGCAGCTGCCGCAGCATTGCGTTGTGTATATACAGCTTCACTAAGATTAACAGTTTTCTTGGCAGGGTTATAATGGTCTGTAAGCATTCCCGGTGTTGAGATAACCTGTACATCTGTAATCCCATTATCATGTAACATTTTCTCGGCGATCTCCTTACCACTAAGGCCATTTTGAAGATGGACCTGCGAGTATTTCTTGAATTTGCTTTTCAATTTATTACTCACATATAAACTCACAATAAATATGAGCCCGGCAATAACATAGTATCCTAACATAGATTTATTTTTAGAATTTTTTCTCGATTCAAAGATAGCAAAAATCCCGCCAAATTATTTGCGATGTCACCTTGCCAGAGACCGGCTATAACCTTTTCTGAATTCTGATTTCCTGCAAAAATTTTCCTAAAAATGTGAATATGAATACAAACCATCCTACTCTTTTATTCTCAAATTAAGATATTGTCTATATTTGCATCACTCATCTATAAAAAACATATGCAATACAAAAGAATTCTTCTGAAGTTGTCCGGCGAGGCACTAATGGGAAACCGCCAATATGGAATAGACCCACAACGCCTTAGTGAGTACGCTGAAGAAATAAAAGAGGTTACGGAGATTGGTGTAGAAGTCGCTATTGTAATTGGAGGTGGAAATATCTTTAGAGGAGTAGCAGGCGCGAGCAAAGGTATGGACCGTGTACAGGGGGACCATATGGGAATGCTGGCAACTGTCATTAATGGCCTTGCCTTACAAAGTGCCCTGGAAGATGCCGGGGTTCAAACCAGGCTCCAGTCTGCCATTAAAATCAATGAAGTGGCAGAGCCATTCATAAGAAGAAAGGCAATAAGACATCTTGAAAAAGGAAGGGTAGTAATCTTTGGAGGGGGTACAGGAAACCCCTATTTCACAACAGATTCTGCCGCAGTATTACGGGCCATTGAAATACATGCAGATGTAATCCTTAAAGGAACCAGAGTAGACGGAATCTATACGGCAGATCCGGAAAAGGATAAATTGGCGACCAAATTTGATTACATCTCCTTTGATGATGTACTCAAGAAAGGCTTGAAAGTGATGGATACAACTGCATTTACCCTTAGCCAGGAAAACCAGTTACCAATTATTGTCTTTGACATGAATACCCCCGGAAATTTACATAAAGTGGTTTCAGGAGAAAAAATAGGAACAAAAGTAAATTTATAAACTCACTGAATACTTTATTCATAAACAAGCTCTAAAATAATGAACGAAGAAGTAGACTTTATACTTGAAAGCACAGAGGAAAATATGCAGAAGGCCATTAAGCACCTTGAGAAACAACTGCTTAATATTAGGGCAGGTAAAGCCAGCCCTGCAATGCTGGGAAGCGTAATGGTTGAATATTATGGTAGCATGACCCCCCTTAATCAAGTGGCTAATGTTAATACTCCAGATGCGCGTACCATTACTATCCAACCATTTGAAAGAGGTACCATTGTGGCCATTGAGAAAGGAATAATGATGGCAAATCTTGGATTTAACCCAATGAATAATGGGGAAAGCGTTATAATTAGCGTTCCGCCTTTGACTGAAGAGCGCCGCCGTGAGCTTGCAAAACAGGCAAAAGCAGAAGCCGAAGAAGCAAAAATAGGGATTAGAAATGATCGTAAAGTTGCAAATAATGACCTTAAAAAGGTAGATGTTTCTGAAGATGCCATGAAGATCGCCGAAGAAAACGTTCAGGAATTAACCGATACTTATATCCAAAAAGTTGACAAAATTTTTGAAGTGAAGGAAAAGGAAATAATGACAATTTAATTTCCGGATAAAAGTATTTCCTTTATAGAATTTATAAGGCTTCACAGTATTGAAAACAAAAATCAATATGGTGAAGCTTTTTTAATTAAATTACCTGCTGCTGTAGTGGCTAAGGACGTTAAATAAGAAAAAAATGAGGCAAAATATACATATTAGAATCACCCTGAGCTTATGGGTATTCCTTATATGTTTATTACCTCTTTCCTCCCAAACAATCCAGGTAGTCTCCAATACCGGGCAGCCTATTTCCTTTGCCATCATTGAATTTTCTAATGGTGAAAAAGAGTTTACAAATTTACAGGGTCAATATGAATTAGTAAAACTGGAGGAAGAAAAGAACGTAAAAATTTCCTTTCCGGGGTACAGGAGTAAAAGTTTTAATATTTCTCCTGCTCAATATTATATAAGGGTTCAAATGGAACCGGCAGTAGGAGTACGAATAGGTAGCCGCCATCCTGTTGATGAAATAATCAAAAAAGCAATATCTGCCAGAGTTAACAATGACCCGGATCTTAGGTTCAGCTCTTATTCTCATAGAAGCTATCATAAATTAAGCGTAGATCGTCAATCCCCATCTGGCTCCGCAATTACTCAGGAACTAGATGTTACCCGGGGCGGAAATTTTCTAAGTGAGAAAGTAGCCATTCATCTTTATGCCGATGGTAAGGAAGAAAAAGAAATTATTGAAGGCTTTCATACCGCAGGGTTCGATGATCCGGCTTATGAAATCCTAAGCCTGGAACTGGAGCCTCCTTCTTTATATAAAGAAGATTATTCTATCTATAATACAGATTATGCCGGGCCTCTGGCTTCCCGCGCTCTTAAAAATTACAATTTCACCCTTTTGGATACACTGCTACATAAGAACCAGGAGGTATTGGTTGTACATTTTAAACCCCGCAGGCCCAATGCAGTAGACGGAGTAGAAGGGATAATGTTTCTTAACTCAACCTCCCTGGCCATCCAGTATGCCCGCGTGGGAATTGCAGCGAATATTTTACTGGAGGCAGTACACCATTACAACTACCTGGAGAAGCACAATATTTGGTTTCCGGAAGAACAAACCCTTCTTCTTAGACCCGGAACCGGAGGTAAGGACATTAGTATTTTTGGAGGCAGTATCGCATTAGGTACGGTTCAGAAAAAATTTTCCCCACTTGATATTCTGCTAAGACCGGAGCAAATAGAAGATGACCTATACATGCTTTCTCAAACCATATTTTATGACCTTGACCTGGAAGAAGATATTTCCATCCCCAGGTACACGGCACATATAAAGGTATTGGATGAAGCAGAGAAAAGAGATACCGCTTTCTGGCAGCAGCACAGAAAAAAGGAATTTACTCCCCGCGACAGTTATACAGAGCCCCGGGTAAGAAGACAAATTTTACAGGAAAATACACTAAGGAAAATTGAGATCAATGATGCCATTGGCCAGGGTTTTTTTCCATTAGGAATCTGGAATTTTGACCTGGCCAGGTTTCTTCACTATAATAACTATGAAGGGCTCCGGCTTGGAGCTGGAGGACAAACTAACTATAATTTTTCTGAAAACTTCCGTCTGGAAGCTTACGGGGTATATGGATTTAAAGATCACCAATTCAAATATGGAGCAGGCGCAGGGGTCAAACTGAACCATCGCACAGGCACCTGGTTAAATTTAAGGTACAATGATGATATTCGCGAAGTCGCAGTTTACGAATACCTTAAGGATGTAAGAGAATTTTCGATTTTTGAACCGCGTACGGTTAATATTAGTTATTACTATGCTTACAGAAAGTTGGAAAGCAGCCTGGAGCACAGGCTTACCCCCAGGATGGATACCGAATTAACGGTTGCACGAAATGACATTTTCCAGCTCCGGGACTATGAATTTCTTAGCGCCGGGGAAAGCTATAGCGACTATACAATTTCTGAAGCAACCCTCTCTTTTCTTTGGCGTCCATTCAGCCAATTTATAAGCACCCCTGAAGATTTTGAACTTTATGATAATAATTACCCTGTGGTTACCGGGCAGATTTCCCGTAGCTTCTCAGGAATTTTAGGCGGAGATTTCGATTTCACTAAAGTTGGCCTCAAGATCCAGTACGCAAAAGAACGCCTGGACGATTCTTTTACCCAAATAACTATGGAAGGGAATTTGGGGTTTGGGGAATTACCCCTTACTCATGCATTTCATGCTTTCCCAAACAATGCGAACCGGCCAAACATCCTGGACCGGTTTGCGGTTGCAGGCAAGATAAGTTTTGAGACCATGTATTTTAATGAATTCTTTAGCGACCGGCAGGCAGCAATTCATGTGCGTCACCAATTTAGGCCAATGGACCTTGCCGGCATTTCCCAACCCCGGCTTGTACTGGTTTCCAGGCATGTTATTGGAGATTTTCAAAATAGGGCCGCTCACCAAAATATAAATTTCAATACCATGCAACACATATACTCAGAAAGCGGACTCGAGATTAACCAAATCCTGCTGGGATTTGGGCTTAGTGCAGCATATAGATATGGCGCTTATCATTTACCAACATTTCAGGAAAATTTTTCTTTGAAATTCACTTTTGAGTTCCAGTTATAATTACCTCCCAGATTAACCCTCTTAGAATCAATAATTACTCTCTGATTTCTTAACTTTGCACTCGCTTAAAAAATACCCATGTCAAAAATTTTCAGTTTTGGCTTCTGGAATTCCATCGCCCGTGTAATTCTAAGAAACCGGCTAGTTTTTATTACAATAATTATTGGAATTACCATATTTCTTGCCACTCAATGGCAACATATGCGCTTCTCCTATACCGAAGCAAATTTGCTCCCGGATGATCACGAAATCAATCTTGTTTACAATGATTTCCTGGAGAAATTTGGGGAAGAGGGGAATCTAATTGTTATTGCAGTTAAAGATCCCACTCTTTTTACTCCTGAAAAATTTACCGCCTGGAACGATCTTACTGAAAGGCTTCAGAGTTATTCTGAAGTTGAAAATGTCATAGCAATAGGCAACCTCAAGAAACTTCAAAAATTTGAAGATCCCAACAGGTTTGAGATGGTTCCTTTTGTTGAGGATAAAGACTGGGACAGTGAAGATGTTGAAAACTACAGGGATGAGTTATTTAATAGATTGCCCTTTTATGAAAATCTGGTTTATAGTAAAACCTCCAATACAGTTCAAACTGCCTTATACCTGGATGAAGCTATAGTTAATTCTGAAGAGCGAAAAGTTTTTGTCACAGATGAGTTACAGCCTCTTATCGAAAATTTTGAAAAGGACAATGAGTTGGAGGTGTATGTTTCAGGCATGCCCTATATACGAACCCTCAATGCTCAAAATATAATAGACGAAATTGGACTGTTCATTGGAGCAGCGCTACTGGTAACCTCTCTTATTTTCTTTTTCTTTTTCCGCTCCATCCGTGCCACGGTGATTTCCATGGTAACTGTGATGATTGGGGTGATGTGGGCTTTTGGGGTTATTGGCCTCTTCAATTATGAAATTACAGTCCTCACTGCTTTAATTCCACCTCTTATTATTGTAATTGGAATTCCAAACTGTATTTTTCTGATAAATAAATATCAGCAGGAACTAAAAAATCACGGGAACCAGGCAAAATCCCTGCAAAGAGTAATCACCAAAGTAGGGAATGCTACCCTTCTTACCAATGTCACAACAGCTTCCGGGTTTGCTACATTTATCCTTACAGATAGCAAACTTTTAACTGAATTTGGTACTGTAGCATCGATTAACATCCTTGCTATTTTTGTACTGAGCCTGGTGATCATCCCTATCATTTACAGCTACATGCACCATCCAAAGGAAAAGCACCTTAAGCACCTTAATAAGCGGTGGATTGGAGGTTTTGTGGACTGGATGGAGCGAATGGTTCGCCACCGCCGTATTACTATTTACATTACCTCTGTGATCCTCCTTGCCGCGAGTATTATTGGGATATATAACATTCGAATATCCGGTAGTTTGCTGGAAGACATGCCACAGGAAGCAGACTTTTTTCAGGACGTAAAATTCTTTGAAGAAGAGTTCAACGGAGTAATGCCTTTGGAGATCGTCATTGACACCAAACGTCCAAGAGGGGCCCTCGCCCTTTCCAATCTTAAAAGAATGGAAGAACTGGAAACCGCTATAACAGATGTTCCGGAACTTTCTTCTCCCCTCTCTGTTGTAAGACTGGCAAAATATTCCAAGCAGGCATATTACAATGGAAACCCCAAATACTATCAACTTCCCACCTCCCAGGAACAAAACTTTATTTCCTCCTATTTAAAAGGTATTTCCGGTGAGGAGGATCTTCTTTCAGCCTATGTGGATTCCACCGGTCAATATGCCAGGATGACCACGTTCATGAAAGATATAGGTACAGAAGAAATGAACAGGATAGAAGCAGGACTTTGGCCACAGATCAATAAGATATTTCCGGAAGATCGATATGATGTAACTATGACTGGGAAGGCATTGATCTTTCAGAAAGGAACTTCATACCTGGTTAAGAACCTGGTGATTTCCCTGTCTCTGGCAATTTTCTTAATTGCCCTGCTTATGGCTTGGATGTTCCGTTCGTTCAGGATGATACTGGTTTCATTAATACCCAACCTGCTTCCATTACTGGTAACGGCAGGAATGATGGGATTCCTGGGAGTGCCTATAAAGCCGTCAACTATCCTGGTCTTTAGTATCGCCTTTGGTATTTCTGTAGATGACACCATCCACTTCCTGGCAAAATACAGGCAGGAGTTAAAAGCCAATAACTGGAAGATAAAACGTTCAGTATATGCAGCTCTCCGCGAGACAGGAGTTTCTATGTTCTATACTTCCATCGTGCTTTTCTTCGGATTTTCGGTATTTATGATTAGCAGTTTTGGTGGTACAGTTGCACTAGGTGGCCTGGTATCGGCTACATTACTGTTCGCAATGCTGGCCAACTTACTATTGTTACCGTCCCTGTTGCTTTCCCTGGAAAAGCGAATCGCGAATAAGGAAACCCTCAAAGAACCTGCGATTGAAATCATTGCTGAGGAAGATGATATATTAAAAGAAAACAATCAATAATAGACCCTTGGTAAGCAAGTAAGGAAGATTTATATTTGAGCCACAAAAACCCAATCAAAAATGATCAAAGCAAAGATTGCAGAATTATTAAATAGTAACCAGTTTTTACAGGAAGTTGAAGTAAAAGGCTGGGTGCGTTCTTTTCGTAGCAACCGGTTCATTGCCGTTAATGACGGTTCTACTATTAACAACATGCAATGTGTTATTGATTTTGAGAATACAAAAGAAGAAACCCTAAAACGCATTACCATTGGAGCCGCGATCAAAGTTGTGGGAACACTTAAGGAAAGCCTTGGGAGTCAGCAAAGCGTGGAGGTAGATGTTAAGAGTGTGGAGATCCTTGGAGATGCAAATCCAGAGGAAGTTAAAT
Organism: Gillisia sp.; assembly: GCA_035461025.1. Classification (GTDB taxonomy): domain Bacteria; phylum Bacteroidota; class Bacteroidia; order Flavobacteriales; family Flavobacteriaceae; genus Gillisia. The sequence goes on from DATHWA010000350.1 coordinate 22,063, forward strand.
TAACTATTCTGTCGCCAAAGAGACATAGCCTTGAATTTTTAAGGGAACAGGCGCATCTCAGAATACGCACCAACACTTTTGGAGCCGTGATGAGGGTAAGAAGTAAACTGTCTTTTGCGGTTCACAGTTATTTTCAGCAAAACAATTTTCATTATGTGAACACGCCCATAATAACAGGTAGTGATGCTGAAGGTGCCGGGGAAATGTTTAAGGTTACTGCTTTTGATCTAAAAAATCCTCCGAAGAATGAAGATGGCAGTATAGACTTTAAAAAAGATTTTTTCGGAAAAGAGACTAATCTTACGGTATCCGGACAGCTGGAAGGAGAAACTTATGCGATGGGACTTGGACAGATCTATACTTTTGGCCCAACCTTCCGCGCAGAGAATTCCAACACCTCCCGTCACCTTGCAGAGTTCTGGATGATTGAACCGGAACTTGCATTTTGCGACCTGGACCAGAATATGGACCTGGCAGAAGATTTTATCAAGTATGTAGTAGACTATGCACTTAAGCATTGTAAGGATGACCTGGATTTTCTTGCTACCCGTCAGGAAAATGAGGATAAAACTAAACCAAAGGAAGAGCGCAGTGATATGACCCTTTTGGATAAGCTTAAATTTGTTACTGAAAATAACTTTAAAAGGGTAAGCTATACTGAAGCAATTGAGATCCTTAGAAATTCAAAACCGAACAAGAAGAAAAAATTTCAGTACGTTATTGAGGAATGGGGTGCAGATCTTCAAAGTGAACACGAACGTTTTCTTGTTGAAAAACATTTTAAATGTCCTGTAATCCTTTTTGATTACCCTGCCAACATCAAGGCCTTTTATATGCGCCTGAATGAAGACGGTAAGACGGTAAGGGCAATGGACATCCTTTTCCCGGGAATTGGTGAGATCGTAGGAGGTTCTCAAAGAGAGGAACGCCTGGAAGTGCTGAAGGAGAAAATGAAAGCCCTGGATATTGATGAGGAAGAATTATGGTGGTACCTGGACACAAGAAGGTTTGGAACCTGTGTACATAGCGGATTTGGATTAGGATTTGAACGTCTTGTCCAATTTGTTACCGGGATGACCAATATTCGCGATGTGATCCCTTTCCCTCGTACTCCGCAGAATGCTGAATTTTAAATATACCTGGTGGAAATATTAGAGACGCATATTGTTCCTGCAATCCCTGAAAAGGTAAGATTGCAGGAATATGCGCATCTCGTTTTCAAGTCTCTCCCAACAAGAACGGCAGTCAAGAAAGCTATTAAAAGAGAAGAAATACGAATAAACAAAAAAGTTGCAGGTACAGGAGACTGGATCGAACAAGGACAAGAGATCACTCTTATAAAGCAAGAAAGTAAGCCTACCAAAGTTTTTCAGCTAAAGCTGGAAATCATCCTGGAAGATGAATTTCTGGCTGTGATAAATAAACCAGCCGGCATCCCTACCAGTGGAAATTACTTCAGAACAGTTGAAAATGCCCTGCCTTTTAATCTGAACCCCTCATCACAATTAGACGCCTTACCACAACCCCGGCCGGTCCACAGATTAGATAATCCTACCAGCGGCCTGTTGATTATTGCAAAAACGAGAACAGCTCAAACCATACTTTCGCGCGACCTTCAGAATAAAACAATTAGAAAAACCTACCTGGCTCTGGTGCATGGAAGTATTGCAGGTAATACAGTTTATACAGACGATCTTGACGGGAAACCCGCTCACACGGAAATTCAACTATTAAAGCATCTGCAGATAGCACATAAAGATTTTTCTCTGGTAGAAGCTTCTCCTGCTACCGGGAGAACTCACCAAATAAGAAAACACCTATCCTTAAATGGTAATGCGATTGTTGGCGATAAGGAATATGGGACAATAGTATCTGCGGGCTTCTCAAATGGCTTATACCTGGCCGCGATTGCACTGGATTTTACTCATCCAATCCTGAAAACCGCAGTATCATTGACATTACCGTGGCCTTTGAAATTCAGGCGTTTATAATTTTTAACAAGCATCCTTACTTCTTAACAAAAATTTACCAGCACCATTCTCTATGCCAAAGCTGTATTCGCATTGTTTTTGCTTAAATTTGTAAGACGAGTTCAATTACTTATTTATGCTAAAACAGCAATTAAATTTTAAATTATCCCAGAAGCTATCCCCTCAACAAATCCAGTTGATGAAGCTTATTCAGTTGCCAACACAGGCTTTTGAACAGCGCATCAAACAGGAACTTGAAGAAAACCCTGCCCTGGAAGATGGCAAGGAAGATATAGAGGGTGACTTTGACGATGAGTTTTCCAATAATGAATATGATGATGACGATTATGGGAATGAAACTATAGAAAGTGATATTGATGTAGATGAGTACCTAAGTGATGATGAAATTCCAAGTTACAGACTGCAGGCAAATAATTATAGTGCAGATGATGAAGACCGGCAGGTTCCATACGCTTCCGGAACCTCCTTTTCTCAATATTTAAAATCCCAGTTAAGCACTTTTAGATTAAGCGAAACAGAAAAGGAAATCGCAGATTTCCTTGTTGGGAGTGTGGATGAGAGCGGTTATATACGCAGGAGCATTCAGGATATCGTAGATGATCTCGCTTTTACCCAGAATGTTTATACAGATGAGGAGACTGTGGAAAAGGTCCTGAAATTTGTACAGGAATTGGATCCGGCAGGAGTAGGATCACGAAATCTTCAGGAATGTTTGCTTATACAACTGCATAGAAAGGAACCTAGAAAAGATGTTTCCCTGGCGATAGACCTTCTTGAAAAATCCTTTGACCACTTCAGCAAAAAACATTATTCAAAATTACTTTCACGTCACGATATTTCTGAAGACGAATTAAGGGATGCAATAGATGTGATCGAGCATCTTAACCCAAAACCGGGAGGAACTTTTGCAGGCAATATACGTCTTGTGGAACATGTGATCCCAGATTTTGCTATTAAGATAGTGGATGGGGAACTGGAACTTAGCTTAAATGGACGAAACGCCCCGGAGATGCATATTTCCAATGATTACAACAATATGCTTAAGGGATATAAAGAATCGAAAGAAAAGACCAGGGCCCAGAAGGATGCAGTGATGTTTATTAAACAAAAGCTGGACTCTGCCAAATGGTTCATTGAAGCGATAAAACAGCGGCAACAAACTTTAATGGTTACCATGAGTTCCATTATGAACTATCAAAAGGAATACTTTCTTTCCGGAGATGAGCGAAATTTACGTCCAATGATCCTTAAGGATATCGCAGATGAAATAGGAATGGACGTCTCTACCGTCTCCAGAGTTGCCAATAGTAAATATGTAGACACCCCTTACGGCACAAAACTCATAAAAGAATTTTTCTCTGAATCAATGAAGAATGACCAGGGGGAGGATGTATCTACGAGGGAGATCAAGAAAATCCTGGAAATGTCCATTGAAGAGGAAGACAAAAGAAGACCTTTAACTGATGAAAAACTGGCAAAATTACTAAAGGAAAAAGGCTATCCTATTGCCCGGCGTACAGTTGCAAAATACAGGGAACAACTGGATATCCCTGTGGCAAGGATGAGAAAAGAGATCTAATGCGGGGGATTTTAAAAAGTGCCTCTTATATCTTTCATCCCTTATGGATGCCTTTTGCGGGCAGCCTGTTATATTTTGTGATCACTCCACGCTTCTTTCCACTACCCCTCATCAAAGCAAAGATGCTGGCTATTGCGATTACAACTTTATTTATACCCATTGTTTTTTATTTTCTACTTAAGAACCTGGGAAAGGCAAAATCAATGTTCCTTGGGGATGTTAAGGAGAGAAGATGGCCGTTATTTTTCTATAACTTGCTTATAGGACTTAATCTCTACCAGATTCTGGACCCATATAATTACCCTGCACTATATTACTTTTTTGCGGGAATACTTTTCTCCACTATGACCGCATTCCTGCTGTCCCTCGTAAACCTAAAGATTAGCCTGCATATGATAGGCCTAAGCGGCATTTTAATGTTCCTGCTTGCCCTGAGTATATATTACAGGATTAACCTCATATACAGCATCGCGTTTGTGATCGCTGCATTAGGTCTCACAGCCTCTTCACGCCTCGAACTTAAAGCCCATAATTGGCTGGAACTAGCCCTTGGTGTTTTTATTGGTCTACTCCCCCAAATTATCGTATTGAATTTCTGGCTCTAGGGTTTTGTACCTATTCTTAAAAGCCAACTTGCCGGTTGTAGAAATTTAAAAAAGCAAGGGTATAAAAAATCCGGGAAATGCTTGCTACAGGATATAGAACATCAACCCCAGTTTAAAAGTAGAAAGCCCTACTTCAGCATCCTGGATATGTGCATCCTTAAAGAAAGGATTAAGACTATAATAAACGTGAAAATTGAAGGTATTATACCCAAATGTAAAGGTAGTACCAATACGAAACCTTTCAAGCTCGGGAAGATCGCGACGAATTACCTGATTGCCTTCCTGTCTAAAATTAGATTTAAAGTTATATATATAACCTAATCTCACCCCTGTATAAACCCTCCAGAACTTATAAGTTTCCGGGGTAGATGTTCTCCAACGAAATTCAAGGGGGGCTTCAATTAATTGGGTGGCAAACCTGTTGGATTCATAAATTACATCCTGCGCATTAAGATCCCGGAAAATAGTTTGACCATCTGGAGTACTCCCAATAAACAAGTCTTGCCCATAGGTATTAATGGACCATCCCAGACCCGTTCCTATGGCTATATTCCTCCGTTTATTAATTGGAAAGTCCCTAATAAAACCCGCATGAAATCCACCAGACAATCCTTGCTGTGATACCTCTCCCGGCATATCACTAAGAACATGGAAGGTGAGCCCTATATATATCTGGTCCTCCCTGTATGAACTATCTATGACTGTAGGGGCAATATTTACAGGTTCCTGTGCAACGGCCTGTCCAAGCAAGCCTACACCACATATAAACAGGCACCAGTATTTCATATTTGAAGTTAAAAGAAATCGAGGTTAAATGTAAAAAAAAACATCCCAAATCCGGTGGTACCGGCGGGATGTTTTTTAAACAGTAAAAATAATTATTTTTAGTTTTTCGCCACGTCTCCTGTTAAGGTAGTGTAGTTGATCTTAAGCGCTTCAGCCTTTCTAAGTTCCTGCTTGATATCAGAAACAAGTCCCATATTGGTTTCAACATCAACTTTTAAAGCTGTAGTTAAATAAGGGACCAATTCTTCACGCTTTGACTCTCTTTCAGAATAGATGAACTGCTGTACTTCGCTCACATCTGCAAACTTATCGTTTAACTGGATGCGTGCCTGGGTACCGAATCTTTGCTGATATCTTGGATTGGGTTTTCCTGCATATATATACATCACCAAATCCTTTTTTTCAAGCTTCTCCACCTGGTCTGCAAACGGTAACTGGTTTTGCACCATTAAGGTGTTTTGACGCATCACCGTGGCAACCATAAAGAAGAAAAGCAGCATGAAAACGATATCCGGCAGAGATGCTGTATTTACAGCCGGCAGTCCTCCATCTTTTTTCTTTTTAAATTTAGACATAGTTCAAGTGTTTTTCTATCTTGTTGGTTCTGCTTCAGATAACTTTTGAGGGAACATTTCCTTTATAACATCAATTCGCTCTTTCAAAGTCTCTTTATCACCTCTAAAGTTTGCACTGTTATAATTCTCTTCCATTTGAGTAAAAGAGGTCCCGTATAAACGTTGAGCCTCACGATTTCTCAATTCATTATAGGCAGCTACCAATTCATTTTGAACAGATATATAAGTCCTATACTCAGTCATCCTGTCATTTACCAGTGAGATAATTGCTTTCTCAGGATTATCTGATGATGCGGGATCACCTGCTCCCTGGCAATAGTCACAAGCTTCCTCGCCTACTCCACCACCATTATCCAGAAATTCTATCGCTGCCTGGCGTAACTCACTTAGTTCCATAAGCTCATCCTCAACCAGCAATTCATTATTACGGTTTACAATTACCGTAAAAATGTTCTTTTGCCTAATTACAGGTGGCTCAACATTATCCTCCGGGATAGGAGGCAGCTTTCGGCTAATCCCCATATCCGTCTCCATTGTTGTTGTTACCAGAAAGAAAATTAAAAGCAGGAAAGCAATATCTGCCATCGAACCCGCATTAATTTCTGGTGATGATCTTCTAGCCATAGGTTATTTTATTAATTTTCTAACCCCGGAAAGCACCATTGCACCTACTGCAATTCCAGCAAGTATGTAGAAAACTACAAGTCCCGTACTTATCCAGTGTGAAGCATTCGCAGAAATGGTAGTACCATCCCTAAGAGTAACTGCTTCTCCACCTGTAACTACGTAAGCAATTACTATAACAAGTAAAAAGGCTCCTACAGAGATTAGAGTGTTTTTAATATTTCCACGGAACAATCCTTTAATGACAAAGAAAAGAACCAAAACTATAATTACGGCCATAACAAGGTATGCCAGCCACATAATAGGTTCAAGATAACTTGCCTGTTCGGAAGCCGAGGCTTCAATAGCATCATCGCCCGCCATAATAATTCTACCCAAAAGGATAAGACCTATGACACCAATAACGAGTGCTAAATATTTTAAAATTTTATGAATGGTCATAGTTTATAGCTCTTAGATTCTTTTTCTGTTTTTATAGTCAACAAGCATGTCGATAAGAAGGATAGAAGCATCTTCCATATCATTTACAATGCTATCTATCTTAGCGATAATGTAATTATAAAATATTTGAAGAATAATCGCAACAATAAGACCAAATACAGTTGTAAGAAGTGCCACTTTAATACCACCAGCAACTAATGACGGTTGCATATCTCCTGCAGCCTCAATTCTATCAAAGGCCTGGATCATACCTATTACCGTACCCATGAACCCAAGCATAGGAGCAAGAGCGATAAATAAAGATACCCAGGAAACATTCTTTTCAAGTTGTCCCATTTGTACACCACCGTAAGCAACAACAGCTTTCTCTGCTGCCTCTATGCTTTCGTCTGCCCTGTCAAGACCCTGATAATAAATAGATGCAACAGGACCTCTTGTGTTACGACAAACTTCTTTAGCAGCTTCAACACCACCGCTGTTCAACGCGTCTTCAACGTCCTGAGCAAGCTTCTTTGTGTTTGTAGTTGAAAGATTCAAAAAGATGATCCTCTCAATGGCAATAGCCAAACCTAGAATTAAACAAAGAAGTACGATCCCCATGAATCCGGGACCACCTTCAATAAAACGTCTTTTTAATTCCTGGTGAAAACCAACGGATTCTTCCTCTTGCATATCGAGGGCTGCTTCTTCATCCTGAATAAAATTCACGATGTTATCTGGCTGTGCAGTCACGTAATTTGTAGCATTTACTTGCGCTGCTCCAAATAACATAATCGAAGCGATTACCAAAGTTGAAAATAATCTTTTCATTACTGTTTGTCTTAATTTAATTAGTTAAAGGGTTAAAGATATAAAAATATTTTTTTAAAAAAACAATTAGCAGAGAGGAAGGGATTCGAACCCTCGATACCCTTTTGAGGTATACACACTTTCCAGGCGTGCGCCTTCGACCACTCGGCCACCTCTCTATTATGTTGTGCTAATTTGGTGCGCCAAATAACAAAAAAATTAGTTAACCATCAAACATCATTCGTTAATTTTATAACATTTCCCCTCGCAGGGAAGTCTCGAATATGGTTTTGAACACTTTAGGTGATAAATCTTTTCCCAAAAGATACATCAATTTTGCCACTGCAGCCTCTGTTGTGATGTCTTTTCCAGATACTACCCCAAGTTTTTTAAGCTGTGTACTGGTTTCATACTGCCCCATTGAAACACTTCCCCCAATACACTGGGTTACATTTACCACCACAAGCCCCCGGGAAATATGCTTCTTAAGGACTTTTAAAAACCAGGGATCTGTTGGTGCATTACCACTACCATAAGTTTCCAGCACCACACCTTTTAACCGCTTTCGCGATAGAATATGGTCTACGGTTAGTTCATTTATCCCGGGAAACATTTTTAAAATTAATACATCATCCCGAAAATCTGTATGTACAATTGTCTTTTTTCTTCGGTTAGTTTTCCACAACGCGCTGTGATTCACAGATAGAAAAACTCCGGACTCTGCCAACGGCGGATAATTACTGGAGGAAAAAGCCTGAAAATGTTCCGCATTTACCTTGGTAGTGCGGTTGCCACGGTAGAGCTTGTACTCAAAATAAAGTCCAACTTCAGAGATCACAGGCCTCCCTTGTCTTTGCAAACCAGCTATCTGGATACTGGTAATGAGATTTTCCTTGGCGTCTGTTCTTAAGTCTCCAATGGGCAGTTGTGAACCCGTGAATATAATAGGCTTGGTAAGGTTCTCAAACATAAAACTCAAAGCCGCCGCCGAATAGGACATGGTATCACTTCCATGAAGCACTACAAAACCATCATAATTTTCAAAACGCTCCTCAATTATACGGGCAATCTGCGCCCAGTATTCCGGGTTCATATTTGAGGAATCTATTGGCTCCTTAAAGCTAATGGTATCAATATGATGTTCCAGAAGTTTTAATTCAGGAATGTTTTGAAGAAGTTCGCTAAAGTTAAATGCCTTTAACGCCCCGGTCTCAAAATCTTTGATCATACCAATTGTACCACCGGTATAAATAAGTAAGATATTAGACTTTGTTTTCATTAAGGCGTTCCTGGTTTATAACTGGAGTGGCATACATCAATAGGTAACTATTCACCTCCAGGGCATTTTCACAATCGATACGCCTGGTCAACCTGCGCTCGAATTGTCGTTTTTCTTTAATTGTATAATATTGTGCGTGACTATCGTCGTTATTCAAAAGATCACAAGCTATGTAATTGGCAGGCCAAAGCTTATAACAAGAATGGATCTCCTCATCAATATTACGGGCTATAGCTTTCAGGAAATCATTTACTGAAGATTCTTTCTTCTCAATTTCTTCAAACCAGGATTGAGTAAGAGGTTCTCCGGCCTCAATATGTATTCTCCCCTTATTACCAAGCGCGCCCTTCATAATAGAGTTAAAATCTTCGTTAGCAGATTTGATATACGTTTCTTCCATCCTTTTCGCCATGATCTCCGGCATTTTGAGAATATCTGTAGGATCGAATTCATAGGAAATAGCCACAGGAACTATTTTGATCTTTGAAAAATATTCAGCTATAGTTAGATCTCCCTTGGCCATAGCAAGCATCTTTAACACCCCTTGTTGCGTGGTATCATTACCGTCTTTTGTACGGCCCTCCCGCTGCGCCATCCATACCGACCGGTTTTCTTCGAGCAGAAGGTGTTTAATATATTCTGAAAGATTTTGAGAGCTCTTCAACATTTCCCTTGGACCCAACCCACGCTGAACAAGAAAATTTCTGTTGATCCTACTTAAGAGCAGGAGAAAGGGTTTTTTAACCAGGTTATCTCCAATAGCCGAAGCAGTCATTTTAAGATCTGTTTCGTAAAGCACACAATTTAGAAGGCTTGTATCCAATATAATATCCCGGTGATTGGAAATATACATATAGGATTCATCATGCTTCAGTTTCTTGAAGCCGTGATAGGTAAGCCCTTCACTACTCTTCTCGAGCACTCTTCGCACTGTGCTGTAGATGATCTTTGTCTGGAAATCCCTAATAGAATGGCACTCCTTTACAATTTCCCTTATTTCGGAAAAAGATTTCTCCGGAAAGGTAAACCGTAATAAGGCTTTGATCATTGGATGGTTAACGTATTCCTGCAGCGCAGGCTGCACTTCACTATCCTTAAAAAATCTTATATCTTCAAAATTTGACACTGGCATATAGGTTGGCTTGACAAATGAACAAAATTAAAAATTAAATTTTTGCATTATACCCCAAATATATCCCGGGAATTCTGCGTGGTAATACGTGCTATCTCCTCCAGTTCTACCTCATAGAGGTTCGCTAATCTTTCAGCAATTATCTTTATATACGAACTTTCATTCCTTTTCCCCCTATATGGAGCAGGTGCAAGGTAGGGAGCATCTGTCTCAAGAACGATATTTTCTAAAGGAATTTGAGAAATAAATTTATCCAGTCCGCCATTTTTAAAAGTTACAACCCCCCCAATCCCAAGCTTCATATTGAAAGACAAGGCCCGAATTGCCTGCTCATAATTTCCGCTGAAACAATGGAATATTCCAAAAAGTTTTTCATCCTTTTCCATTTCCAGTACTTCAAAAATCTCATCAAATGCTTCCCGGCAGTGTATAACAATAGGAAGGTCATATTTTTTTGCCAATTGGATCTGCCTCTTGAAGGCATCCTGTTGCTGCTTCAGGTATTTCTTCTCCCAGTATAGGTCTATTCCAATTTCACCCACAGCATAAAATTTCCTTGCTTCAAGCTCCTCCTTTACATGTTGCAGTTCTATTTCATAATTATCATCTACAGAGGAAGGATGTAAACCCATCATAAGAAAAATCCTTTCAGGATCTTGCTGCTCCAGTCTGTACATGGCCTCCGTGTGGGAAGAATCTATGGCAGGGATGAAAAACCTTTTTACATTCTGGTCCAGAGCTCTTCGGATCACCGCTTCTCTATCTTCGTCAAATTCTTTGCTATATAAATGCGTGTGGGTATCTGTTAAAATCATATTTGCAAAATTAATTTATTTTATACACCTATCTTTGCGAAAAAGAAAAAGAATGGCTTCATTAAAGAAATTATTGGAAGAAAAAGGATATCATCGCATTAAACTAAAATATACCGCTACTAATCATTTTGAACTTGTGGCTAAAATCAACAAGATAGAAGGGAATTTTATCCTTGACACTGGGGCATCAAGTTCATGCGTGGGATTTGATGCGGTAAAACATTTTGAATTGCTGGCAGAAGATAGTGAAATAAGGGCTGCAGGTGCAGGAGCTACTAATATGCTTACTCAAATAGCCCAGCAAAACAGCATTGAGATAAAAGGTTGGAAAAAGAAAAAAATAGACCTTGTTCTATTTGACCTTACCCATGTCAATGAAGCGCTCACCAACCATAAGGCCGAAAAGGTTCACGGAATCATTGGTGCAGATATCCTTAAAGAAGGAAAAGCAGTAATAGATTATAAAAACAAATCACTTTATCTAAAATAATTTCAAAATGGGGAAAAATCCCCATGTTTTTAACTCATTAAATCTTTTACCTTTGGTTTATAAGTTGACAATAATGAAATTTAATACGAATAAACGGGAGCTGAATGATTTAGGATGGACCCTTCTTTCTATAAGCGTAGTAAGTATTTTGCTCCTTAATATTCTTACACTTCTGGAATTATTTTAGTTAATTTGGAGCCGAACCAAATATTAAAGGCAGCAATTTTCATTGCTGCCTTTTTTAATTTATAATCTTAAAGTACTCTATAGTTCCAGAGCTCTTTTCACATCGTTATCCATTAATAATTCTTCCGGGTTTTCCAGGGCTTCTTTAACCGCAACCAGAAATCCTACAGACTCTTTTCCATCAATGATCCTGTGATCATAAGAAAGGGCCACAAACATAATAGGACGTATTTCCACATGACCATCTACAGCTACAGGTCTATCTACTATATTGTGCATTCCAAGAATGGCACTTTGAGGAGGATTGATAATTGGAGTAGACAACATTGAGCCAAATACCCCGCCATTTGTAATAGTGAAAGTTCCACCGGTCATTTCATCTACAGTTATTTGTCCATCTCTTGCCCTTATTGCAAGACGTTTTACCTCATCCTCAATCCCACGGAAACCAAGATTCTCTGCATTTCTTATTACAGGAACCATAAGACCTTTGGGGCCAGATACAGCAATACTTATGTCTTTAAAATCATGTGAAATTTGGTAATCCCCGTCAATCATGGAGTTAACATCAGGGTATAAATCAAGCGCCCTTACTATTGCAAGCGTGAAGAAAGACATAAAACCAAGTCCTACACCATGTCTATCTTTAAATTCCTCTTTGTATTGTTTTCTAAGAGAGAAAATAGCACTCATATCTACTTCATTAAAAGTAGTAAGCATGGCGGTATCATTTTTTACACTTACAAGACGCTCTGCAACCTTACGTCTAAGCATAGACATTTTTTTGCGAGATTCCCCTCTTTTACCCGGACCGGGAGTGCCCATAGAAGTCTTTGCCTGCACTGCATCTTCCTTGGTAATTCTTCCATCACGCCCTGAACCACTTACAGATTTAGAATCCACACCTTTTTCATCAAGGATTTTCTTTGCCGCAGGAGATGGTGATCCTGTAGCATAATTTTTATCCTGTTTTTGTGATGGGGTAGAGGATTTAGAAGGAGCCTCTGTTTTTGCAGGTGCTTTCTCACTATCTGCCTTAGATGGCTCCTCTTTTCTTTCCTTCTCCACTTCTTCTTCAGCAGAGTCATCTGTATCTTCTTTTTTACTATCGCCGCCCGGTTTTGGTGCGTCTGTATCGATGATACAAACCACCTGCCCTACTGCAACTGCATCTCCTTCTTCTGCTTTCAAAGTGATGATCCCGCTGGCTTCAGCCGGCAGTTCCAGAGTTGCTTTATCACTGTCTACTTCAGCTATCGCCTGATCTTTTTCTACATAATCTCCATCTTCTACGAGCCACTGAGCTATTTCAACTTCTGTAATTGATTCTCCCGGAGAAGGAACTTTCATTTCTAAAGCCATGATCTTACTTTTTTATTTTTCTGCTTTACTTAAAAAGCACATTATTCTAGTTGTTATAAAATTTTAATCTCTCTTAAACCACTGTTTTGTCAAAAACACTTTCAAGCACTTTTTCGTGGCGTTTTTTAAATCTTACCGCACTTCCTGCTGCCGGCGAACCGTAAAACTTACGACTACACACCCTGAAGTTCTTCGCCTCGTCAAAATGTAAAAGCAAATGACTATATGCCCCCATATTTCGAGGTTCTTCCTGTGCCCATACCACATCATCTGCATTCTTGTACTTTTCCATCATTTGCTTCATTTCCTCTTTTGGAAGGGGGAACAATTGTTCAATACGTACCAATGCCACATCATCTCTTTCCAGTTTCTCCCTGCGTTCTAATAGGTCATAATAGAATTTCCCCGTGCAAAAAACAAGGGTTTTGACCTTTTTTACATCTGCAGTTTCGTCATCCAGATAAGGCTGGAAAGTACCCTCTGCAAATTCCTCTTTGGTAGAAAGCACTCTTGGATGCCTTAATAAACTTTTTGGAGTAAATATAATTAAAGGTTTTCTATACTTCACTTTCATTTGGCGGCGAAGCAAATGGAACATATTGGCCGGCGTTGTAACATCTGCCACAAACATATTATCTGTAGCACAAAGCTGAAGAAAACGCTCCATTCTACCGGAGGAATGCTCTGCTCCCTGGCCTTCATAACCATGTGGAAGGAACATTACAAGACCATTCTGTAGTTTCCACTTATCTTCTGCAGCACTTATATACTGGTCTATCATGATTTGCGCGCCATTCACGAAATCCCCGAATTGTGCCTCCCATATCGTAAGGGTAGTTGGACTAGCCATGGCATAACCATAATCAAAACCAACTACTCCATATTCACTTAAAAGGGAATTATATATTTTAAAGTCTCCTTTTTTATTAGGTATATTATTATGAAGAATGATCTCCTCTTCACTGTCTTCAACTTTTACAATGGCATGACGGTGAGAGAAAGTACCCCTTTCCACATCCTGACCGCTCATTCTAACGCTGTAACCCTCCACCATAAGTGAACCGTAGGCCAACAGCTCTGCCATAGCCCAATCCAGCTTATTGTTATCAAAATACATTGCGTGCCGCCCTTCAATAAGTTTTGCAATCTTGCGCATGAACTTTTTACCTTTTGGTAGTTGGGTAATGACTTCAGCAACCTTATTGAGGACCTCCATATCTATTGTGGTATCCACAGGCTTTATCATTTCCTCTTCATCCACATTTTCAAAGCCTTCCCACTCATCCTGCATGAAAGGAGTTACCTTGGTCTTTTCAACCTTCCTACTATCTTCCAGATCCTCTTCCAGGCGTGATTTATAATCTTCTTCGAGCTCTTTTACATAATTTTCATCAATAACCCCACTCTTAATTAACTTTTGAGCATAAATATCACGAGGATTTTCATGTTTCGCAATTGCCTTATATAGTTTTGGCTGGGTGAACCTTGGCTCATCCCCTTCATTATGTCCGTATTTTCTATATCCTAAGAGATCAATAAAAACATCTCTCTTGAATTGCATTCTAAAATCAAGGGCAAAAAGCACGGCATGCACTACAGCCTCTGCATCATCTGCATTCACATGTAAGACAGGTGAAAGAGTTACCTTTGCCACATCTGTACAATAAGTTGAGGAACGACCGTCAAGGTAATTAGTAGTAAATCCTATTTGGTTATTAACCACAATGTGGATTGTACCGCCGGTTTGGTATCCTTCCAGCTGGGCCATTTGCACGATCTCATAAACAAGGCCCTGCCCCGCTATTGCCGCATCCCCGTGAACTATTATAGGTAATACCGAAGAGTTATCTTCATTATATCTTTTATCCTGCTTTGCCCGGGTGATCCCTTCTACCACAGCCCCAACTGTTTCCAGGTGGGAAGGGTTTGGCGCAAGATTTATATTGATTTCTTTTCCATTTCGGGTTTTCCTGCAACTGGTCCAGCCCAAATGATATTTTACATCCCCGTCAAAAATGTCCTGTTCATAATCCTTCCCATCAAATTCACTAAAAATGTCTTTCGCACTTTTCCCAAAGACGTTTGTAAGGGTATTAAGTCTACCCCGGTGAGCCATTCCCATTACAAATTCCTTAACCCCTGCATCTGCTGCTCTTTCAATGATTGCCTCCAGGGCAGGAATAAGACTTTCATTTCCTTCAAGGGAGAATCTTTTCTGGCCTACGTATTTTGTATGAAGAAAGGTTTCAAAAGAAACGGCCTCATTAAGTTTTTTTAAAATCAGCTTTTTATCGTCATTGTCGAAATTAGGCTGATTATCATTGATATTTAATTTTTCCTGAATCCAGGAAACCTCTTCAGGCTTACGAATGTACATATACTCCACTCCAATAGACTGGCAGTAGATTTTCGATAAGTGAGTAATTATGTCTCTTAATGTAGCAGGACCAATGCTAATGATCTCCCCTGCATTGAAAACAGTGTCCAAATCACTTTGGGACAATCCAAAGTTTTCAATATCCAGCGTAGGTGTATATTGCCTGCGTTCCCTTACCGGGTTGGTACGGGTGAACAAATGACCACGTTTGCGGTATCCCTCTATAAGTTTTATTACCCTGAATTCCTTTTCAAGGTTTTGTAATTGAGGTTCACAGTAGTCCTCATCATTCACTTGTGGTTGGGAAATTACTTCCTGAGATGAACTGTTATTTGAATTACCGTTCTGCCCAAAATCAAAGCCCTGGAAAAATGCTCTCCAGCTGGGTTCAACACTATCGGGGTTTTGTAAGTATTGGTCGTAAAGATCGGCGAAATATCCTGTATGTGCGGCGTTAAGAAATGAGAATCTATCCATAGTTGGAAACTAATGTTTCTTTTAATATAAAACAACGCAAAAATACAATTTTTAGAATTTATAGCTTATAAGATTTATTATATTTATCTTTTGCATTAGAAGAACTTTAACATCAAAAAAACTGCTAATTTGAAAAAGAAAGCTAATTATTTGATTATACTATTGTTACTAACGACAATTCACTACACGCACGCACAGAGACTTCCCGGACCGGCAGAAAAGGAGCCAAACTTTTGGAGCGATGTGAGATTTGGGGGAAGCCTGGGACTTAACTTTGGAAACGGCTTTTTTACCGGAGTATTAGCTCCATCAGCAATTTATGATTTCAACCAAACTTTCTCTGCAGGAGCAGGATTGAGTGCAGCTTACGCCTCTGCAAGGAATTTTAATACCACAAGTTTTGGCGGAAGCCTTATTGGCATGCTTCGTCCAATTAGAGCCCTTCAATTATCTACTGAATACGAACAATTGAATATTACCAGAAGGTATGAAATGGAAGGAGGCAATCTAAAAGATTCATATTGGGTGCCTGCACTATTTCTGGGTATTGGTTACAATACAGGACCTGTTATTACCGGGATACGTTATGATGTGCTGCACAGCGACAGAAGTTTTTATAGCAGTGCACTTATGCCTTTTGTAAGCATTTACTTTTAAACTTCCCTTTCCATTAGAGAGGAACCAAATTTTTTAAGCAGGGCTTTTTTATGCTCAGGAATCTCTATTTTTTCTAAAACATCAAATGCCAATTGGGTGTATTTTTCAATTTCCTGTCTTGCCATTTGAGCGGCACCACTGGTTTCAAAGATATTTTTTACAGCTTCTATTTTCCCTCCGTTCTCCCTGGGATTTATGGAGTATAAATGCTCCAGCTGGCTGGCTTCTGCCGCGCCTGCATTTTCCAGTGCTTTTAAATAAAGAAAGGTTTTCTTGTTTTCAATGATATCACCTCCCGGTTGTTTTCCAAAAGATTCAGGATCTCCAAAAGCATCCAGATAATCATCCTGTAGCTGGAATGCTATCCCCAACAACCTTCCATATTCATAAACGGCGATTTTACATTGCGGCGTGGTTCCTGCCACTATAGCTCCCATTTGCAGCGATGCCCCCACTAGTACCGCTGTTTTATATTCTATCATTTTAAGGTAATCCTCAATTGTAACATCATCCCTACTTTCAAAATCCACATCATATTGTTGCCCCTCACAAACCTGGATTGCTGTCCTGGTGAAAAGCTGGGCCAGTTCCTTGAAAACAGGACCATCATAATTTTCGAAAAGCTGGTATGCATTAATGAGCATCGCATCCCCGGAAAGGATCCCGGTATTAAGGTCCCACTTCTCATGAACCGTACTCTTTCCCCTTCTCAAAGGCGCATCATCCATAATGTCATCATGCACCAGGGAAAAATTATGAAATACTTCAATTGCCAGGGCTGCATCCAGAGCTTTGTCATAGGGCGTTTCAAAGATCTCTGCAGACATCAATACTAAAACCGGCCGTAGACGTTTCCCTCCAAGATTAAGTATATAAGTAATTGGTTCATATAGATTAACCGGCTCTTTAGTGACAACTTTTTTATTCAGGTATTCCAAAAAGGCCTCCCGGTATTCAGCAACTGATAGCATTTGAAAATTTTTCAGCTAAAATAGGATAAATTAAAAATATGTGCAGACTTCCTTCAGCATTAAAATTTTTGGAAACTTTACTGGTTTTTAAAGTTTCCATATGTATCTTTGCGCCCTCTTAAAGAAAAAATGAAAGAAGAAATAACCATTACCGCCACAGATCTCTTCTTGAACCTGGGGTTTAAAAGTGTTACGATGGATGATATTGCCAATAAAATGGGCATATCCAAGAAAACGATCTACGCCCATTTTCCTAATAAATCAAAGTTGGTAGAAGCAACTACTTTCTATTTACTTGAAACCATTGATAAAGGAATAGAAGAGATTAGGAAGAAAGAACTTAATGCCATTGTAGAATTATTTGAGATCAAAAAATTCGTGATGCACCATTTAAAGGACGAAAAATCTTCACCTCAATTTCAGTTAAATAAATATTACCCAAAAATTTATGAGGATGTTCAAAAGCATCATCTCCATACCATGCATTGCAGTGTAGCTGAAAATTTACAGAAAGGAATAGAGGGAGGGTATTACCGCGCCTCGATTCCTATTGATTTTATAAGCAAATTTTATTTTGCGGGAATGATGTCCATTAAGAATAATGACCTTTTTCCTGTTACAAAATACTCGATGAGGGAACTAACAGAGAAATACCTGGAGTATCATTTAAGAGCTATCGTCACTCAAAAAGGTCTAAAGAAACTAAAGGAATTTCTAACCATTGAAGATTAAAATGAAAAAGATCTATTATACTGTATGTTTACTGTTAATCTCTGCACCCGTCTTTAGCCAGGAACAGGAGGAAAGACAAGCGTATACATTCACCCTGGAGGAAGCTATAATTTTTGGACTTGAGAATAATTACACTTCTCAAATGGCAGAAAAAGAAGTAGAGAAAACCTTAAAGCAACGCTGGGAAATTATTGCCCAGGGTTTACCACAACTTTCTGCCAACGTTGATTATCAAAATTTGCTTGAGCGACCGGTCACACTTTTACCGGCAGAGTTAGCCGGTGGAGAACCCGGGACTTTTGTCCCTGTGAGATTTGGTACCCAGCATAGCCTCGCCGGTACAGCCACCTGGAATCAGTTAATTTTCGATGGCTCCTATATTGTAGGGGTACAATCGGCCAAAACCCTGTTACAGATATCGAGAAATGCAAAGACCAAGACAGATCTTTCAGTAAAAGAATCCATTATCACGGCATACGGGAATGTTCTTTTAGCTGAAGAAAGTGTGCAGATCCTTGAGAAGAACGTGAATTCGATCGACAAAAATTTTACTGATACCCAGAAGATCTTTGAAACAGGTTTTGCTGAAGAAGAAGATGTGGAGCAGCTGGAAATCACGCTCCTAGGATTACAAAACAATCTAAACCGAAGCAGGCGTATGAGGGATATCGCTTATGAAATGCTCAGTTTAACTCTTGGGTTGCCTACAGATACAAAATTAACCTTAACTGAAAACCTGGACGGGCTGGCGATGAAATATTATGACCTCAACCTTCTAACTAAGGAAATTCCAATTGAAGAAAATATAGATTACCGTATTGCAGCAAACAATGCAGAAGCTGCAAGGATCTTTGTTAGACTTGAACAGGCCAAAGCCCTTCCTTCCATTACCGGATTTCTAAATTACGGGATACAGGGGTTTAGCGAAGAATTCACTTTTTTTAGCAGTGAACAAAATTACTTCAACCAATCCATTATGGGAGTAAGTTTAAATATCCCCATTTTTAGTAGCGGATTAAGGGGGGCCAGAACTCAGCAAATGAAAATAGAATATGAACAGGCTTTACTTGAACTAAAGGATACTGAAAATCGTGTACGACTTGAAATCAATTCAGCCAAAAACGATTATGAATACAGTCTTGAAAATTATGAGGCACAGAAGAAAAATCTTGCCCTGGCAGAAAGGATTGAAAACAAGAACCAGATCAAATTCTTTGAAGGTCTTTCCGGGAGTTTTGAGCTAAGTGAGGCGCAGCGTCAATTATTTGCAGCTCAACAAGATCTCCTCCAGTCTATGCTGGAAGTAATCACTGCTAAGGCAACCCTGGAAAACCTCCTGGACACCACCACATATTCCAATTAAAATTAAAATATCATTCAACAATACTATGAAAAAGTTACTTTTTATATCATTTCTGTCTCTCCTGATAGTTTCTTGTGGAAAACCTGAAGAGAACTCTGTAGAAGAAGTTTTAGCTACCCAGGATTTGGAACAGATCCGGGCGAAGAAAATTGAATTAAGCAAAGAGCAAAGGGATCTGGCTGTAAAAATGGAACAATTGGATGCCGCTATCAATGACCTGAACCCATCGCTAAGGTTGCCACAAGTCACCACTCAAAAAGTTAGTGATACTACCTTTAAGCACTATACCAGGGTACAGGGGGATGTCGCTACAAGGGAAAACATAATTATTTTTCCTGAATTTTCCGGAGTACTTACCAAGATACACGTTCGGGAAGGAGATCGCGTAAATCGCGGTGCTCTTTTAGCCACTATAGATGACGGTGGATTGGGAAGCCAGCTTGCACAACTGGAAGCACAGGCAACCCTGGCTAAAACCACTTTTGAACGCCAGCAAAGGCTATGGGAGCAGAATATAGGTTCTGAAATCCAATTTTTGGAAGCACAAACAGCTTATCAAAGCGCCCAAAACGCAGTAGACCAGTTGCGGTCCCAGCTTGGAAAGACAAGTGTAAGAGCGCCGTTTAGCGGGGTAATAGATGAAGTAATCTCAGATGAAGGACAGGTGGTAAGCCCGGGTCAAAATCAGCTTTTTAGGTTGGTGAACCTTCAAAATATGTACGTACAGGCTTCTGTACCGGAAACTTACCTTAACCAGATCCAGACAGGTTCCGGGGTGATCGTGGAAATTCCGGCTATAAATAAGCAATATGAAGGCAAGGTAAGGCAGGTTGGCAATTTTATCAATCCCAATAACAGGACTTTCCAAATTGAGGTTTCGCTTCCAAATGAAGACGGACTAGTGAAGCCAAATCTTATAGCTACGGTAAAACTTAATGATTACACTTCAGAAAACGCGATGGTTATTCCGGAATCTGCAATACAAAAAAACTCCCTTGGAGAAAGCCTTATCTATGTTTTCCGTGCGGAGAATGACAGTATTGGAACCGCACACCGCATAGTTATAGAGACCGGGTACAACCAGGAAAATATGGTAGAGGTGCTTGATGGATTGCAGCCGGGGGATGAAGTGATTGTTGAAGGAGGCCGTAACCTAAGGGATGAGCAACGGGTAAAATTAAGAAACTAAGCATAAGATCAAGTACATAAGGTTACTATGAGCAAGAAAATAGATAAAGAGTTTAAAATTTCATCCTGGGCCATTGAGAACAGGATGACAGTTTACGTGATCATTGCAATTGTACTTGTTGGGGGGCTTATCTCCTATTATAGTATGCCCAGGGAATCATTCCCTGAGATCATTGAAACCAAAATTTACGTAAGCTCTATAAACCCGGGAAACTCTGCAGAGGATGTTGAAAAATTCATCACAGAACCCCTGGAACAGGAGTTTAACAATGTAGGTGGAGTTAAAGATATAAGCTCTACCACCTTTCAGGATTACTCCATGGTCATCGTGGAATTTGATGATGATGTGAGCGTGGATGTTGCCCGTCAAAAGATAAAGGACAAAGTAGACCTGGTTAAAGCAGAGACTACTTGGCCCACGCTGGATAACGGCGCAAAGGTAGAGCCCAATGTTTTTGACCTCAACCTTTCAGAAGAACAACCAATTCTAAACATTAATCTCACAGGAGATTTCACTGTTCAGCAATTAAAAGAATACGGGGAATATTTGCAGGATCGTATTGAGATCCTTCCGCAGATCAAGGAAGCCACTATTCGCGGGGCTGAAGATATGGAAATTGAGATCGCGCTGGATGTTTACAGGATGACTGCCTCCCAGGTGAGCTTTGATGATGTGGTAAACGCTGTTAGTGCTGAAAACAGGACTATTTCCGGAGGGAACATTATAACCAATAACCTTCAGAAAAACATACGGATAATTGGAGAGATAGAAGACCCGGCAGAACTGGAGAATGTGGTAGTTAAAAGGGAGGATGGAAATATTTTTCTTAGGGACATTGCACAAATAAGATTTCAGGAAAAAGATGCTACCACCTTTGCAAGGGAATATGGAGATCCAGTGGTGATGCTGGACGTTAAAAAGCGTGCCGGCAGCAATATGATCGAGGCTGTGGATGAGATCAAAAAGATCATACAGGTAGAACAGGAATCTTACCTGCCGGAAAGCCTGGAAGTATCGCTCACCAATGACCAGTCCATTAAAACCCAGACGCAGGTAGATGACCTGGTAAATAACATTATATTCGGGGTGATCCTGGTGGTTGTGGTACTTATGTTCTTCCTGGGTTTCAGGAATGCATTGTTTGTAGGTTTTGCCATCCCGCTCTCTATGTTTCTTTCCTTTATTATCCTCTCATCCCTGGGAATCACCCTTAACACGATGGTGCTTTTTGCACTGGTTATGGGACTCGGGATGTT
>DATHWA010000351.1:0-5625 GCA_035461025.1 Gillisia sp.
TGTGATTTCAAACTTCCCAATAGTAAAGCAGGCAAAAGGTAAAGCAGCGATATTTAACCAATGAGTTTCCCAAATCATTTTTTACCTATTTCAAATTTCATTTCCAGTAAATCAGTTAGTTGAGTTAGATCAACCTGCTAATAAATATACTTCAACTAATTTAAAAAATGTCCAGATTTGCTTGAATTGCATTTTTAAACCTACAACCTACAACCCACTACTATTAACTGACAACATATAACACGTGCCGACTTCCACTCTCCACTTTCCACTCTCCACTTTTTTAAATTAAACCTTAAACCCACAACCCACAACCCACTACTGTTAACTAAAAATTGATAACTGACAACTACTAACACGTTCCGACTATCCACTCTCCACTTTCCACTCTCCACTTTTCAACACTACAACCTACAACCTACAACTGATTAACCGACAATAACTGACAACTGACAACTGACAACTGACAACCCACAACAACTTACAACCCCCAACCTCCCATTTATCACAATTTTTAAACCTCTTTACCATCATTTTCAAATTAAACTGCATAAATTTAGATAAGCTATTCAAGCGGCGAAATTCTAATGAGCAGGACACGAATTGAATTACCTATTCTTCTTCCACAGGTGCCGGATGAAAAGGATTCCTGCGTTAAAAGGCTTATAGAACAATTAGAAACCCGTGAGGGTATTCAAAAGGTACATCTTGCTGAAAATAAGAATAATGACCGGCCGGTCCTTTGTTTACATTATGACCCCCGGGTTATCTCCCTGGATCGCATAAGGTCGATCGCTAAAAGTACCGGGGCCCAAATTACCGACACTTACGGACATCTCCTTTTTGAGGTATTAGGAGTACGGCATATAAGACATGCCCGGATTATTGAACGCGCTCTTAAAGAGGAAAAAGGCATCCTGGAAGCTTCAGTAAGCGGCGGCGGACTAATAGAGTTGGAATTTAAGAAAGGCCTTACCTCATTTGCCAACATTGATGGCGTATTGAAAAAGGAAGAGCTAAGGATTCAAAATAATTCACTTACAGCCAGGGATTTTGAAAAAGTATCCACAAAGGGATTGCAAGCAGTAAGTCACGAAAAGACAGAGCCGCATGTTCACGAACATGGTGGAATTTTTGGTAGGAATACAGAACTTATATTTTCTATAATATCCGGGTTGGTTCTGGGAATAGGATTTGGGTTATCCTTTATTAATTCAGTTCCTGAATGGATAAGCCTTTCTTTTTACATCACAGCCTATTTTTTTGGAGGTTATTATACAGCTAAAGAAGCAATCGAGACGGTGGCCAAAGGCGGCTTTGAAATAGATTTTTTAATGCTTGTAGCAGCCATTGGTGCAGCCATATTAGGAGAATGGGCAGAGGGTGCTTTGTTGTTGTTCCTCTTTAGCCTGGGCCATGCCCTGGAACATTATGCGATGAACAAGGCACGAAAATCTATTGCAGCCCTGGCTAATCTGGCACCTAAAACCGCTTTGCTGAAACGAAATGGAAATACTGAAGAGGTAGCCATTGAAAATCTGTATCCCGGCGATATTATTGTGGTAAAACCTCACGCCATTATTGGTGCAGACGGGGTGGTGGTAAAGGGAAACAGTAGCATAAACCAGGCTCCAATTACCGGCGAAAGTGTTCCTGTAGATAAGTTTGCTGTAGAAGATATTTACAGAGAATATGGAGCAGAAGATGAAATAAGTGATCACAATCGTGTTTTTGCAGGAACTATCAATGGAAACAGCACCCTGGAAATCAAAGTTATCAAACAAGCAAAAGATTCTACCCTGGCACGGCTTGTGAACCTGGTTAACGAAGCGCAAACCCAAAAATCGCCCACGCAGCTGTTTACAGATAGATTTGAAAAATATTTTGTGCCGGCAGTGCTTGTGCTTGTTTTCTTGTTGCTTTTCGTATTTCTGATAAGGGAGGAGCCTTTTAGCGCAAGTTTTTACAGGGCAATGGCTGTACTGGTTGCTGCAAGCCCCTGTGCTTTGGCAATTTCAACACCCAGTGCTGTGTTAAGTGGGGTGGCAAGGGCTGCAAGGGGAGGAGTTCTTATTAAAGGCGGAAGGCCCATGGAGGATCTTGGGGAGTTGACGGCGGTAGCTTTTGATAAAACCGGAACCTTAACCGAAGGCAAACCCAAACTAACCCGGGTGGTTCCCCTGGGAAATATGGTAGAAAGTGAGCTTTTAAAAATAGCGGTGGCGGTAGAGAAACTGAGTGACCATCCTTTGGCAAAAGCGGTGGTTCGAGATGGCATGGAAAGACTTGCCGGTACCAAATTTCAGCAGGCCTCTCATTTAGAAGCGATTATGGGTATGGGCCTAAAGGCGTCACTTGGGAGCGACATGATCTATGTGGGAAACCTTCAGCTTTATAAAGATCTGGATGAATACCAGCCTTCAGAAGAAACAAAAAAAATAGTAAGAGATTTGGAAGACGGGGGGAATACTACGATGTTACTTCGAAAGAATCATGAATATATTGGGATCATCGCTTTGATGGATACCCCCAGAAAAGCGGCAAAGGAAACTTTAATTAAGCTGAAAGAGCTTGGGATCAAAAGTATAATTATGCTTAGTGGGGATAACCAACGGGTAGCAGATGCCGTGGCAAGGGAAATTGGCCTTACTGAAGCCTGGGGGAATTTGTTGCCGGATGAAAAAGTGACGGCCATAAAAAAATTGAAGGAAAAGGAATCAAAGGTCGCAATGGTGGGTGATGGGGTGAATGATGCCCCCGCTATGGCTCATAGTACAGTTGGAATTGCAATGGGAGCCGCCGGCAGCGATGTGGCTCTGGAAACTGCAGACATAGCCCTTATGGCAAATAAACTGGAAACCCTGCCCTTCGCAATAGGATTAAGCCGAAAAGCCAAAGCTATTATCAAACAAAATTTATGGGTAAGCCTGGGGATCGTCGCCCTGCTTGTTCCGGCTACCATTTTTGGTTACGCAAATATTGGAGTAGCGGTTGTGATTCATGAAGGTTCCACCTTACTTGTAGTTTTTAATGCCCTTAGACTGCTGGCGTATCGAGATAAGTAATGCTTAATTAAATTTTATAGTTTTTGGATTAGTCTCACACTTTTCGAGACGTGATTTTAAGAAGAGAAAATCGTCTTCCTTAGAAAACCTCACAGGTTTTTAAAACCTGTGAGGTTTATTTGAACTGTAGAGATATTTACCGATTAGTTAGCGGTTTAGGTTAGGTGGGAATGTTATATTTTTAATTGTCTAACCCAAATTATAGTAAAGGGAACAACTCATGAGGGCAAGATTTTCCGGGTTGATTTTTCAAAATTTGACCCATTTATAATCCCGCCAATTTCACTTGCCGGCAGGCAGGAAAAATGGCGGGACTACTTACCTCCCAATCCCGGGATTTATATAAAAAATTATTTAAAATTTCTGTGTTTCACCATTTTCTATAGCTTCTATTATTTCAAGAAGATCATTCTTTTTCATTTTATCATTATTGTCGTTAAGTAAAGCTCCTGCCAATCCCGGGAGGCGTAGTGGAGATGGGGTGACATAGGCAAGATATTCCCCATTCTCAGCATTGATCACATATTGCATAAAAATAAGATTGGATATTTTAAGAATCCCACTGTTTTCTGATACCTGCCCCACAGGTATAATTCTTAAATATGCCATATCTTTTGCATCTGAAATTATAGCCTGATCTATTTCATCTCTGCTCACAATTTTATAAGGATATTTGTATAATTCCCCAATTGACTGCAAAACAGATTTGGACAAGTTTTCTTCTTCGATAAGCAAAGTCTTTTGTTTAAGCAAGGGAGCGTTTGCCTTGATTTCTGCCAAAATTTCCTTTCTTGATTTCTCTTTGGTTTTAAGTGATTCCCTGGCTTTTAAATAACCCTGGATCTGCTGGGAGATCAGTTTAAAATCTGCTTCATTTGGCAGGATCGTGGAATACATATGGGAATAAACAGGTTTCCGTTTGCCGGTAAGATAAATTGCGTAGTTATATGTTGTGATAGCGCCCTTATGGTCAAAAACATTACCTATATCTCCAACATCTATTAATTGCCTGAAATAGGCATATTTGTCCTTGTTTTGTTTTGAATTATATTCCTTCAGTTCTTCACTGGTAATATATTTTATATCTGTGGAAAAGTTCCAGGAATTTTGAAAAGCATTCTTTACTGCAGTGTTATAGGAATCAATATCTGCTAAATATTGTTCCAGATTACCATTCTTCTTTTTGGAAAGCTTCTTTACCTTTTTCTCATTACTGCTTAGTAATACAACAAGAAGCGGAACCTTCTGGATTTGTTGCACATCTTCCAGTTTTCCATATCCAAACTGGGCCTGCACTGATGAATGGCTTATAAAGCCAATTAGAAATAGAACGATTAGTTTATTCATTGAAGTAAGTTTTTGAATTAGATAGTATTTAGAAATATGGTTGGTTTATCTTGAAAAAACCTGAAGGGTTTCATTTCTTATTTCAACTTCAGCCCCCTGCATAGTGGAGTTCACTACCTGTTCAGCGAAAAGCACCATTCGGTTGGCGGTTAATTCCATAATTGTACCTTCAGCTGTAGCCATAGGATCTACAAGGCCGGGATCTGGAGGGGCATTGGAGGTTGTGATCAATTTATTCCCTTCAACCCTATAGGTTCCGGAACCACTTATGTCTGAATAAGGATAATCCTGCACCATAGTCTGGCCATTTACTGTGGTAGTGAGTTTAATAGTGTAACTTCCTTCTGTACTATAATTCGTGGCACTATTAAAAATTACTCTTGCATCCAGATCATAAGCTTCCCCGGTATAAGTGGAGGAAACTGTTTGATCTCCCTGGGTGGCGGTGGTAGAACCGGAATAGCTAAATTCTTCAAGGTTCCACTCCCCAAGGACCATAGATGAATCTGTACCGGGATTATCATCATCTTTTGAACAGGAAACAAAAAATACCAGTGCTGCTGTAAGCAGGAAATACTTAAAAATTTTCATGACTTCTATTTTGGTTGGTTGTTAACAGCTTATGGAAGAAGATATACGGTAGGGTGTTTTGCCATAACATATTGTATGACAGGGTCTTCCAGTAACAATTTACTTTAAAAATCCCACGGTAGATTTTTTATTTTTTTATTTTATATGAAATGCAGACTTTTCTCCTTTAAAGGTTTAATTCAGGAAAAATATTTGTTTGGAAGGAAGGAAAATTCCTCTGCTGCTTAAGGCTATATTTTATTCAGCTAAAATCTGTTCATTATTTCTCACAGTGCCAACCTGAATTGTAAGGATTCTAATGATTTTTTCTTCATCTATGTAATGCAGAGCGGCCGGCTTTGTGTACATATCATGCATCAAACTTTGAAAATTCCCCATTTTCACAATATCCTTGACGGAGTTGCTCCTTTCCTCAATTCGGTATTAAGTGCAGCTATCCAGCCATTTAATTGTATAGATATTGGAACCTTCAGGACTAATAATCTTTTCCATATCCATTTTGGAGCTGGAGTATCTGATGATAGTGTCAAACCCTGCAAGGAATCTTCCATATTTTATCCTGTGGCATTCCTCAAAATCTGGTTTAAGTGTAAAATTTTCTTTCTCCAGTAAGCTGTCATAT
>DATHWA010000352.1:0-5337 GCA_035461025.1 Gillisia sp.
AGCATCCACCACTAGATCTGTTTCTCCAATTTCAGGAATTTCGGTTTCACTTTTAATTAAAATTGGCCAGGGTCTTCCAAGGTTTTTTAATTTCTCATAGTTAGATAAAAAATCTTTAGACCTGTTTTTAGAATAATCTACTACAAAAACTTCCACATTGTACTCATGCTCCATTAGCAATCTCGCAATTACAAGACCATCGCCGCCATTATTCCCTATCCCACAAAATATTTTAATAGGTACACTACCCAATTCTATCCTTGCATTGATTTCCTTGAACGCGAAGGTTGCTGCCCTCTCCATAAGATCACCAGATGTAATTCCCTGCCGTTCAATCGTAATTTCATCTGCTTCAGCTAAATGTTTAACGTCATAAATATCCATAGCAAAAGATCTTGGTTGTGTAATTCAAATATAAAACTTCTGCAGCGGCAATCCTTCAGTAATATTTATTTCCTAATAATTGTTATGTAAATCCCTCTTTATTCAGCCTGAATTAAATAAATTTGCCCAAATTTTAAACAAATGAAAGAAATCGCTCTTAACGAAGTTCATAAAGCCTTAAATGCTAAAATGGTCCCATTTGCAGGTTATAATATGCCTGTCTCCTATGAGGGAGTTAACGTGGAACATGAAACCGTACGCAAAGGCGTGGGTGTCTTTGATGTTTCACATATGGGAGAATTTCTTGTTACCGGTGAAAATGCACTGGCTCTAATCCAAAAAGTGTGTAGCAACGATGCTTCCAAACTCGTGGATGGGAAAGCACAATATACCTGCATGCCAAATGAAGAGGGTGGAATTGTGGACGATCTTATTATTTACAGGATCAATGCTGAAAAATATTTGCTGGTAGTAAATGCTTCCAATATTGAAAAAGACTGGAACTGGATCTCACAACACAATACTATGGATGCCCACCTAAGGGATCTTTCTGATGAATATTCGCTGCTGGCCATACAGGGTCCAAAAGCTGCCGAAGCAATGCAGAAACTTACTAATGTGAACCTTTCAGAAATGAAATTCTACACCTTTGAGGTAGCAGAATTTGCCGGGGTTAGTAATGTGATCATTTCTGCTACGGGATATACCGGAAGCGGTGGGTTCGAGATCTATTTCAAGCATGAGGATGCCGTACAGATCTGGGAAAGAGTGATGGAGGCAGGAAAGGATTATGGCATTAAACCTATTGGACTTGCTGCAAGAGATACTTTAAGACTGGAAATGGGATATTGTCTCTATGGTAATGATATTGATGAAACCACCTCTCCTATCGAAGCCGGATTGGGATGGATCACTAAATTTACCAAGGATTTCACAAATTCTGATGCTCTTAAAAAAGAAAAGGAAGAAGGGCCAAAACGTAAGCTTATTGCCTTTGAACTGGATGAACGCGGCATTCCTCGCCAGGGATATGATATCGTTGATGAAAGTGGCAAGATTATTGGCGTTGTAACTTCCGGCACGATGTCGCCTTCGTTGGATAAGGGAATAGGAATGGGTTATATACCGGCAGCTATGGCAGATGCAAAGGAAAAGATATATATCCAGATTCGTAAAAAAGCTATCCCCGCTTCGCAGGTGAAATTGCCTTTTTATAAAGGATAATTCTATTGAAAAAAATATTGATATTAGGAGCAAGCGGCTTTATAGGCAATGCCTTATATAAAGAGCTTTGCTCCTATTTTGATACATACGGCACCTACTCTACCAATGCTGGCCCTTTTGAGGGTAATAAAAAATTTTTTGCTTTTGACCAGGAGACAGAAGATGTAAGTGTACTTCTTGAAAATCTTCGTCCTACTATTATTATATCTGCTTTGAGGGGAAATTTTGAAGCGCAGATACATACTCATTTTTCTATTATAAATTATATAACGAAAAATGACTGTAAGCTTATATTTATATCTTCTGCCAATGTCTTTGATGCATTTACGAATTATCCTTCCTACGAATATGATAAGACACTTTCCCAAAGTATATACGGGAGGTTTAAGATCAAGATAGAAAATGCCCTGTTAAGGCTTCCCAACAACAAGTATAATATAATAAGGCTGCCTATGGTTTTTGGATCCAATTCCCCAAGGGTAATGGATATCAAAAATAAAATTGAGTTTGGCGAAGCCATTGAAGTTTTTCCGAATGTGGTGGTAAATGCCACAGAGATCACCAGGGTAACCCAGCAAATCCACTATATTATAAATCAAAATAAACAGGGAGTCTTTCACCTTGGCAGTAATGACCTTACCCATCAACACGATCTCATTCTTGATATTGCCGAAACGCTGGGATATAAGAATCCTTTGCTAAAGCAGGTCTACGACTCAAATTATGATCGTTTCCTCGCTGTGTTGCCAAAAGATAATCTACTCCCAAAAAATTTGCAGTTATCTGTTCAGGATGTTGTAAACTCCTCGATCATTGTATAGTCGGCTTCTTCTATTCAAATTAGTTGTTCTGTAGCTTATTGTGTAACTTTAAAAATTAGAAAACTTAGAATCTATCCTAAAAAATACAGTTATGAACAAATTATCTGAAAACGAGATAAATGAGAAGCTTAAAGATCTGGAAGGCTGGTCTTATTCCGGTAATGGAATACAAACCTCATTTGAATTTGAAAATTTTAAGGAAGCCTTTACCCTTATGACACGTATTGCATTTGAAGCAGAGAGCCAGCAGCATCACCCTAATTGGTCAAACGTTTATAACCAGCTGGAGATTACCCTTTCCACTCACGATGCCGGAGGGGTGACAGAAAAAGATTTTAAACTTGCCCAGGCTATAGAGAATATTGTAAATTCAGATTAAAGAATAATTAAATACTCGAAGCGTTCCTTTTTTTTAATAAAATGGAACGTTTTTTTTATTTTTACGCCACATTTAAAATATATGGGAAGAGCATTCGAATTTAGAAAAGCACGTAAAATGAAGCGTTGGTCCGCAATGGCCAAGGCCTTTACTCGTATTGGGAAAGATATTGTGATGGCTGTGAAGGAAGGTGGACCGGACCCGGACACCAACTCTCGTTTAAGAGCAGTCATTCAAAATGCCAAGAGTGTAAACATGCCCAAGGATAATATTGAAAGGGCAATTAAAAGAGCTAGCGACAAAAGCCAGGGCGATTATAAGATCGTTCTCTTTGAAGGCTATGCTCCACACGGGATCGCTGTGCTTGTTGAGACTGCTACAGATAATAATAACCGTACTGTTGCCAATGTGAGGGCGCATTTTAGCAAATGTGACGGGAACCTTGGAACATCCGGCTCTGTAGAATTTATGTTTGATCACACCTGTAATTTCAGAATTAATGCTGAAGGGCTTGATCCTGAAGAAATGGAACTGGAATTGATTGATTTTGGAGCTGAAGAAGTTTTCCAGGATGAGGATGATATCCTTATCTATGCGCCATTTGAAAGTTTTGGTGCAATTCAGAAAGAATTGGAAAATCGTGAAATTGAAATTCTGTCCTCCGGTTTTGAAAGGATCCCGCAGGTTACTAAAAAATTATCTCCGGAGGAAGCTGCAGATGTTGAAAAACTACTGGAGCGCCTGGAGGAAGATGATGATGTACAGCATGTATACCATACAATGGAAGAAACCGAAGACTAGATCTTCGGTTTCTTTTTTAAAAACATTGCCTTATTAAAATAAGTAGAATCTTCCCTAAGTGTTTTTATATATAGTCCGGGGAAAATTTAACCAATACCAGGGAGCGGTCATTACTCACAAATAGTTCAAAAAATTTTCAAGCTTTTCAGAAGGTATAGTGCCTCTAGTCAGGGCTTAAAAATTTGATCCTGGTTCCAGGTCTAGACTCTTATCCCGGACAACAGATTTAAAAATTACCTTTAACTTTTCCCTGAACTCCTTCGTAAAATTCTAATATCTCCTTTAGATCCTTCTCGACATCATCTGTTGGATAAAAAGGCTCTGAAAAAGTGACTTGCTTTTTCCCATAATCAAAGGCCACACGAATTATTGGGACATTCGCGGCTTTGGCTATATAGTAAAATCCTGTTTTCCAGCGCTCTGTTTTTTTTCTGGTGCCTTCGGGAGACATAGAGAGTCGCAATACTTCTTTTCTCTTAAAAATTTCTGCAATGGCATCTACTTTATTTTGATTGGGAGTACGATCCAATGGAGTACCTCCTACCCACCGAAAATACCACCCAAAAGGCGGTTTAAATAGTTCCTTTTTAGCGAGGAAATTAATTTCACGCCTAAGGATCCTCCTTACCATAAGCCCAATAAGAAAATCAAACCAACTGGTATGCGGTGCAACTATGACCACACATTTTTTTAGTGATGGATCTATAGTGCCATGAAGCTTCCACCCCATGAGCCGGAAGAAAATGATACGGTACAGGTATCTCATTTTCTATTTTACCTTCACCCTTTCCCTGGCAATTCTCTTCTCTCTGGTGGCTTTAGTTGGTTCCCCCTTTCTTCGTTTCTTTTCTTCGATCAATAGAGATAGCTCTCTACCTGTTTGACCTTTAACTGAAGTATTCTCCTCTGCCCTTCTTATAAGGTAAGGCACAACTTCCCTAACGGGTCCAAACGGAAGTAATTTTGCAGTGTTATATCCTTTTTTAGCAAGGTTAAAACTTATATGATCACTCATACCATAAAGCTGGCTAAACCAAACCCTGTCATCATCTATTTCCAGATGTTTATCTTCCAGGATTTGAAGGGCAAGATAATTACTTACCTCATTATGGGTTCCTATGAAAACAGAAATGTCTTCTACGTTGGCAAGGCAATAAGCCAGGACACCGTTAAAATTGACATCTGTAGCTTCTTTATTCTCACAGATAGGCGAAACATACCCCATTTTTTTGGCACGTTCATTCTCCTTTTCCATATAAGCCCCCCGAACAATTTTAGCTCCTACTTTAAAGCCATGCTTTTTGGCCTTTTCATGAAGGTCCTGCAGGTATTCCATTCTGTCCCATCTATAGCACTGTATGGTATTAAAAACAATAGCTTTTTCCTGGTTGTACTTAATCATCATCCTTTCTATAAGCTCATCTGCCGCTCCCTGCATCCAGGTTTCCTCAGCATCTGCAAGAACACTAATATCATTTTGATATGCAGCTTCACAAATGTTTTCCACACGTTGTTGAACTTTTTTCCATTCTTCCTCTTCTTCAGGAGTCAAGGTTACTTTGGAAGTCACTTTTTCCCAAATGGCAAAACGGCCAATCCCTGTAGGTTTAAAAACCGCAAAAGGTAATTCCTTACGTTTTGAAGCGAATTCAATAATACTTATTTTCTTTTTCATCGCAGCATCAAGATGCTCCTCCTGCTCTTTTCCCTCTACTGAATAATCAAGGA
>DATHWA010000353.1:0-1861 GCA_035461025.1 Gillisia sp.
AAGTATTATTGAAAATGGATTGGCGGGTATAAATCCTATGGACCAGTGGAGAGTGTTGGATCTGGCTAAACAAGTATTTGAACTGTCTCTGTCGCACCTTGATGATTATGTTCCCTTTATTAACAGGCGCTTCACATTCGAATTTATGGTTAACCAGAATTCCAGTGGCATGAATTGGCAACACGGTGAGACCTACTTATCTTCATCGATTTACAAAGCAACCTCATATGCAACTTCCAATTGGATGGGCTCAGAATTATTAACCAATACTGCAGATTTCTTAAGGGAATTAATTAAAAGAAATGTTCCTGAAGCTGTAAATAAGCTTTACAGGGAATTTCCTGAAGTATATGAATTACTGGAATCATCTCCCTCTGCACTTTTAATTGAAATTCCCGGATTGTGTTCCAAAGATTTAAAATCTGAGAAGGGCGGGGACGCTTTAGAAGATTTGGAATTTGTACTAAACAATCAGGAAATAGAGGATGAGGATCTTTTATTCAAGAATTTTAGGCTTACCAAAGGTATTGAGTGCGAAAATCTAAAAATATACATGATCAATGTTACGCAATGGCTACCCGGTCCATTCGGGGCCCGGAGAAAGTGCGATTTTTACAGAATTACGCCCGAAAGAGATTTTAGTTTAAAGCTAAATCATGCCTGATAATGGGTGCCCTTCAACGGGAGGTGTTTGAAATTTAGAATAGTACAGGAATGAAAAGAACAATAGATATTCTTTACATAGGTTTCCGCCCTTACGTCAAGGGCCCGGAGTTAAATAACTATGATAAGGAATTCCTGAGTAGCGGAAAAAACAGTCTTAGTTATGCGAAAGCATTTTTTCCAAAATTTATTGACATCGTCAAATATTCGGCAAAACCAAAAAAATATGAAGATGCCATGCTTTTTAATTATTACCTCACAGAGATGGAGGTGACGGGCTTAAAAGTGACAAAACTTTTAAAAGATTACAAAAAACAGGTTTCTGCCAAAAGCAAAAAGTAAACTATTATGGATGAATTTAGAGTAGGTGAAATAAAGACATTTAAAGTTTTAGGCATTAGGGAAGACCACGAGGTAAAATGGATCTATCTCTCTGATGGCATTAGAGATACATACAGGATAAGGCCTTTTGATTACCAGCTGGAATGGGAATCATCCAACTTGCCAACAATGATGGAATGCTATGTGAAACAAATAAGTATTAGAGGTTTACCCCTGCTCACTCAGGTTATAAAAAATGTACTTGAAGAATGTTATACTGAAGAGAAAGAGGAATATCCTTTCAAACTTGCCGGAATAAAAGTTGATCCAAATTCCGGGGCTACTTTTTATGAATTGAAAGATGTTTATGGCCTGCATCATCGATATTATCCAAATTCCAATGAACCTTCCCGTATAATTGGTGACATTTTCAATATGCGGTTTGAAAGTATAGAAGTGAAAGACAGGAACAGGGCTTACCTCCTTCTCTCCACCATACATTCAGATCAACCTTTAACTTTCAAACCAGAATCTGATCCAAGGAAGGAGAGCAGCTTAGGTTTTGAAAACGACAAAAGGGAGTTTAAAAGTTCCATCGTTTTTCCGGCAGGAGGAATTTCTGCAGATATTGATGAGCAACTATTGATTATTGCTAAAACTATTGCAGGATTTCTAAACCAGGAAGGTGGGGAAATTTTTCTTGGGGTGAACGATTCCGGTGAAGTTATAGGGATAGACCACGAATTCAAATTTTTAAACAGCAGCGAAAGAGATAATTTTCCTTATCAGGAAAACAAGGACGGTTATGAAAATAAAATAAGAACAGCCGTGAAATATTTCCTGGGGAATACAGCCAACAGTAATCTCAATTTTGAAT
>DATHWA010000354.1:0-12860 GCA_035461025.1 Gillisia sp.
ATTAGATAGGCTGGATCCTATTGCCCGGGAGATTGGCGCGGTGAATACCATTAAAATTGAAAAGGACGGTAGCCTCACCGGCTATAATACAGATCATCACGGCTTTACTGAATCCCTGCGGCCCCATCTTAAGAAGGAACATAAGGATGCATTGATACTGGGTACCGGGGGAGCTTCCAAAGCTGTTGCCTATTCCCTTAGGCAATTGCAAATCCCCTATATTTTTGTATCCAGAAGAGCAGGTGAAACCCGTCTCGCCTATGAAGATCTTACAACGGAGATTATTAGGGATCATCCACTTTTAATTAATTGTACCCCTTTAGGCACCTACCCTAAAGTAACAGATGCACCTCAAATTCCCTACCGGGGTATTACTTCAAAACACCTGGTTTTTGATCTTATTTACAACCCACCAGTCACCCGTTTTATGGAGTTGGCTAAAGCAGAGGGTGCTACTGCAATTAATGGTTATAAAATGCTGGAATTACAGGCAGAAAAAGCCTGGGAAATCTGGAACCACCTGTAGAATCTCACCTATCCCATCCATTTATAAAAAGGGGGAAAAGCTTTGCTTATTTTTAGGGAGTTAGTATCTTTCAACTTTAATAAAATTTGAAGAACCTTAACATTGAAAGATATGTCTCAGCAAGAAAATGAAAACAACAGGAAAGACCTCCCAAATAGGGATTTGGAGAAAAGGAATACCACGGCCCAGGGCGGTGGACATGAGGTGAAACCGGAGGAAAATGAAAAAGAAGAAAGTATAGCTGAGCGTGCATTTTCTGCGCCAACTAATGATAATTCTGCCGGAAATAAAGAAGAGGACCACCTTGAAGACGCGATGGTGAACGAGAATGAATCTTCCACTTTGAGAAAGCAAAGTGAGGAAAGAGAAAAGGAATATTCCAACGCACAGAAGGAGGAAGCTGCCGATATTGCAGAAAACCAGAAGCAAGGGAAACAAAAGGAGCAATCTGCCGGAGAAAAGGCAGATGACAAGGATCTGGAAAATACAGGTACGAATACTGATTCTGCTCTGGATAAAATGCGATCGGAAAAATCTGAAACAGGTACTAAAGAAGGTGAATTGGAAACTTCAGGAGAGAGTGAACCTTCAGAAGAAGAGGCCCTGGCAAAAATGAGATCGGAAAATTCTACTGCTGAAGAAGCTGAGAAAGCTCCTAAAAAGGAAACTACTTCAGAAGATAAAAAAGCCGGAAACGAGGATGCCTCTGTTGGTGAGAAAACTTCAGAAGAAAAGAAAGAAGAAACTAGTGCGGCTTCAGAATCTCATGATCATGAAGAAGAAGATAGCGCAAATCAAGAGGATAAAAAGGATGCCCAGAGTGAGTTCGAAGACTCTGTTGCAGGAGATAGTGAAGACGAAACTGCTGCAGAGCGACATGGGATAGAAAAGAAGGATTACCACTCCATGTCTAAAGAGGAATTGGTAGCTGAACTTGAGAAGCTTGTAAAAACTGAAAAAGTTCAGGCCATCAAGGAACATGTGGAAGAGATAAAAACAGAATTTAATGCGAAATTTGATGAGGACCTGGAGGAGAAAAAAGAGGAATTTTTGGCAGATGGTGGTAACATCATAGATTTTCATTACTCTACCCCGCTTAAAAAGCAATTCAATAACGCCTATTTTGACTACAAGGAAAAACGTAACAATTATTACAAGCAACTAAAACAGGACCTTAATAAAAACCTGGACAAGCGCCTGGAGATCATTGAGGAATTAAAAGGCCTGCTGGATGTTGAGGAAAATATCAATACAACTTATAAGCATTTCAAGGAACTGCAGGACAGGTGGAGAACGGCCGGTCCAATTCCAAGGGATAAATACAATACAGTTTGGAATACCTACCATCACCACGTAGAAAATTTCTATGATTTCCTTCATCTTAACCGCGAATTTCGTGATCTGGATTTCAAGCATAACCTTGAGCAAAAGCTTAAGGTAATAGACCGGGCAGAGGAACTTACCCAGGAACAGGACACCAGTCGTGCTTTCCGGGAACTACAAATGCTCCACAAGATGTGGAAAGAGGAACTTGGGCCGGTAGCCAAAGAATACAGGGAAGATATCTGGAACAGGTTTAGTGAAGCCACAAAGAAGATCCATGACCTGAGACAGGCCTATTACGATCAACTGGACCAACAGTCTGAAAAGAACCTGGAGGTTAAACAGGAGATCAATGAGAAAATAAGAGTCCTGGCAGAAACTGAATATACTTCTCATAACCAATGGCAACAAAAGATCAAGGAACTGGAAGCTCTTCGAGAAGAATTCTTTAAAGCAGGAAAGGTGCCGCGTAATAAAAATGAGGAAACCTGGGCCGAGTTTAAAAAGAACGTTAGGCAGTTTAACCGGAATAAGAATGCCTATTACAAAAGTCTTAAAAAGGATCAATATGAGAACCTTGAGAAAAAGCGAGAATTAATTAAGATTGCTGATGACAACAAGGATAACGAAGACTTCAAGACCACTACTCCCCTAATGAAAAAGATCCAGGCAGACTGGAAGAAAATTGGCCACGTACCAAGAAAGGATAGTGATAAGGTTTGGAAGCAATTTAAAGCTGCCTGCAACCATTATTTTGACAGGCTGCATAAGAACAATAATGAAGAAAATTCTGACGAGCTCAAAGCCTTTGAACAAAAGAAAGAGATCCTGGATAACCTGAAATCTGTTGAAATGAGCGGGGACAAGAAGCAGGACCTGCCTAAGATTAAATCGGCTATTGAGGAGTGGAAAAATATTGGGAAAGTTCCTTATAACAAAAGGTTTATTGAGGGGAAATTCAACAAGTTACTTGACCAACTTTTTGCAAAACTGGATGTGGACAATACGAAGGCAGAGATGATGAAGTACGAGAATAAACTCCAGGCCATCAACGATGCAGATGATGATAAACAATTGCGGAACGAACATTATTTTCTAAGTAAAAAAATTGAGGAGACTAAAGCAGAGATAAGACAACTTGAGAATAACCTGCAGTTCTTTTCCAATGTAGACGATGATAATCCGCTTGTTAGGGATGTACATAAGAATATTGCCGAGCATAAGGAACAACTAAAAATATGGCAGGAAAAACTGGAAAAAATTAAATCCCTTTACTAAGACATAATTACAACTATACTTAAAGATGCGATGCTCTCTTTGCAATAGTCCGACTACGGAATTTTACAGGGAGGAACATCGCATCTTTGTTCGTTGTAACCTGTGCAGGGCCATCATGCTGCTTCCTGAATTCTACGTTGATCCTATTGCTGAAAAAAACAGGTACGAGGAACATAACAATGATGTAAATGATCCACGTTATCAAAATTTTGTAAGTCCTATTACAACTGCTGTATTGGCTGACTTCCCAGCTACAGCAACAGGCCTGGATTATGGCTGCGGTACGGGTCCTGTAGCAGCCGTTCAGTTACAGAAACAGGGATATACCGTGAAATTGTTTGATCCTTTTTTTGAAAACCACCCTCAGAATTTGGAACAGCAGTATGATTTTATTATTTGCTGTGAGGTTATGGAGCATTTTTTTTATCCTTATGAAGAATTTAAACTTTTGGCGGGATTACTGAAACCCGGGGGCAAGCTTTATTGCAAAACATCTATTTATAATGATGATCGGGATTTTGATTCCTGGTATTACAAAAATGATCCAACTCACGTCTTCCTGTACTCCCCGGAAAGTTTGGAGTGGATTAAGGATAACCTGAAATTTAGCAAACTTCAAGTACAGCCAAAACTTATTGTCTTTGAGAAATAATCTCAGGAAAAATTTTCATTTCCTTTATAATTTCTTCGCCTCTTCCCAGAAAACATCCATTTCAGCAAGGCTCATTTCGCTTAACGGTTTGTTCTTCTCTTTGGCTTTTTCTTCCAGGTATTTGAATCTTGTAATAAATTTTTTGTTGGTGCGCTCAAGGGCATCCTCCGGATTGATCTTTAAGAAACGTGCATAGTTAACAAGAGAGAAAAGCACATCCCCAAATTCAGATTCTATCCTATCCTGGTCCTGCACCTTGAGTTCATGATGAAGTTCATCAAGCTCCTCTTTCAGTTTATCAAGAACCTGTTCCGGTTCTTCCCAGTCAAAGCCTACTCCTGCTACTTTATCCTGTATCCTGCTGGCTTTTACCAATGCCGGGAGTGACGCCGGAACTCCCTCCAGAACACTTTTCTTCCCTTCTTTGAGTTTTAGATTTTCCCAGTTCTTTTTTACATCCTCCTCATTTGCCACCTCTACATCCCCATAAATATGCGGATGCCTTTCAATGAGTTTGTCGCAAATACTATTGGCCACATCTCCAATATCAAAATGACTGGTTTCACTGCCAATCTTTGCATAAAAAACTATGTGCAGCAGGATATCTCCCAGTTCTTTTTTGATCTCTTCCCGGTCCTTTTCTAAAATGGCATCTCCAAGTTCATAAACCTCCTCAATAGTAAGGTGCCTAAGACTTTCCATAGTTTGCTTTCTATCCCAGGGACATTGGTCCCGAAGCTCATCCATAATGGTAAGTAATCTATCAAAGGCAAGCAATTGGTCTTTTCTGCTATTCATAATTGTTCGTAATAAAATTCATTGATGGAAAGTTATTTCTTCCCGACCAAACTAAAAACAAAAAAGCAGCTTTAATTTCTTAAAACTGCTTTTCAATATTATTTAAGAAAGATGTTATTCTTCCTCATCCTTTGCTTTTTCTTCTTTAGAGAAATCTGTAAATCCATTGCTCACCAAAAGGTTGTACCACTGGATGATCTTTTTAATATCACTCTGGTATACCCTGTCAACATCGTACTCCGGCAGAACTTCAGCAAAATAAGCTTCCAGTTCTTTTTTAGAGGCCTTATGGTCTATTGCTTCGCCGCCATCTTCTTTCTCAAAGATCTTCTGGAAAACCTCTCCCAGAGGCACCTCTTCAGTATAAGTATATACAGCGATCTCGCTCAACAGGCTTACGTTGTGGCGTACACTCACAGAGATCTTTTTACCTTCAGTAATAGATTTGGCAACAAACCCTCCTCTAGTTTGAGCAGTTAACTCGTATAATCCCGGTTTACCGGATATTGATAAAATCTTTTCTAAACCCATAGCATCTTATTTTGGCTGGCAAATATCATATCTCTTCCAGTAATATCAAAGGAATCAGCGTCCTTTTTTCACCAAAGGAAATCGCATTCTGTACTCAGCTTCGATCTTTCCCTTGGATATATTTGCCAGTTTGCCTTTGATCAGCCTTTTCTTTAAGGTTGAGAGCTTATCTGTAAATAAGATCCCCTCAATATGGTCATATTCGTGCTGGATGACCCTTGCTGCTATTCCGTCAAAGGTCTCACGGTGTGAATTGAATTCCTCATCCTGGTATTCAATTGTAATGATAGACTTTCTAAATACATCTTCCCTTACATCAGGAATACTCAGGCAGCCTTCATTAAAAGCCCACTCCTCCCCTTCTTCACTAATAATAACAGGATTAATGAAGACTTTTTTAAGGTTGGAAAGTACCTCTTTTTCCTTTTCTTCCAGGGAACCATCGTCTGCAAAGGCAGTAGGATCTATTATGAAGATTCTTATTGGAAGACCAATTTGAGGTGCAGCCAGTCCTACGCCATATGCCTGGTACATGGTCTCCCACATATTATCAATGAGCTGCTTAAGGTTTGGATATTCCGGGGTGATCTCTTTACACTTTTTCCTTAGAACGGGATCTCCGTAAGCTACAATAGGTAAAATCATTCTTCTTAAATATTATCCCGGCTCTAAATGAAACGGGAATTTTAAATTATTTGTATAAATAGGTCTGTAGGATAATAGTGGCGCTTATTTCGTCAAGCAGCGCCTTATCCTTTCTTTTCTTTTTACTAAGTCCGCTATCTATCATAGTCCTTACTGCCATTTTGGAGGTAAACCTTTCATCTACCCTTTTCACCTCCATTTTCGGAAATTTTTCGGCAAACTTTAGCAGGAACTCCCCAATACTCACCTCACTTTGGGAAGCGGTATTATCCATTTGTTTTGGTTCTCCTACTAATACCAACTCCACATTTTCGTCCCCAAAATACTTTTCCAGATATTTTAAAAGTTCTGTGGTTGGTACGGTCGCAAGACCGGAGGCGATGATCTGAAACTCATCTGTTACCGCTATCCCGGTACGTCTTAAACCATAATCCAGGGCCATAATTCTTGCC
This sequence comes from Gillisia sp., assembly GCA_035461025.1. Taxonomy (GTDB): domain Bacteria; phylum Bacteroidota; class Bacteroidia; order Flavobacteriales; family Flavobacteriaceae; genus Gillisia. The sequence goes on from DATHWA010000354.1 coordinate 6,206, forward strand.
ATATCCGCAATTTGGGCAAAGGTAAGGTTTCATGGACAATATTAAAATTATTCCGCTCCGTTCAAATTCATCTTTTTTCACCACCTCACCCTTTCTCAAAATATAATATCTTCGCCGGTTGAAATTCACTGTTAAATATGAAATTTACCAACCCTCCTAAAGTTTTTTATAGTCTAACCGGAATCATTTTACTCCTGTTAATTTTAAATATTGCAAGCTATTTTCATTTTTTTCTGAATGATCTAACTCCCCGGGATTACTTTTTTAGAAAGACGAATTTCAACATAGAGAAAAACCTTCCTTCAATTTTTGCCGGAGTGCTTCATTTTATAGCAGCTTTCTACCTGGCTTTAATCGCTAAAACGGATTTGAAGATGGAAAAAACAAGAGTATTTTGGTGGGCAATGAGCGCTATTTTTATTTTTCTTGGTCTTGATGAGATCCTAAGAATTCACGAAAGAATTGAGGGGGGAGCAACATTTTTTGATGAAACCTTTAGCTTTTTCCTTTATAACTGGATAGTTTACTATGGAATTGCCCTAATAATTCTTGGAATTATTTTTATAAAACCTCTTTTATCACTTCCAAGAAAAACTCTATATCAATTTATAGCAGCAGGTTTAATTTTTGTAACCGGGGCTATAGGAATTGAAAATTTAACTGGACACATTATTTCCCATCACCATTTACCTGAAAGTGAAATTATTAATAGTCCATTAATATTTACCCTTTACACAATTGAGGAATTACTGGAAATGATGGGAGTGGCCTATTTTATATATGCAATGCTAAGATTTTTGCAACTATATAAAGCATCGGCAATTCCAAAACGTGCCCTTACCTTCAGCAAATAATTATATTTGCATAAAAATTAATCGATGGAAAATTTACAACAAAAGATAGAACAAGCCTGGGAAGACCGTAGTCTCCTGACTGAATCAACCACCATAGATGCGATAAGACAGGTGATCCTGCTATTGGATGAAGGGAAACTAAGGGTGGCAGAACCAACTGATAATGGATGGCAGGTAAACGAGTGGGTTAAGAAAGCCGTGGTTCTTTACTTCCCAATTCAAAAAATGAAAACTTTGGAAGCCGGGATATTTGAGTATCACGATAAAATGTTCCTGAAAACAGGTTATGCCGAAAAAGGAATTAGAGTAGTTCCTAATGCCGTAGCCAGATACGGTGCTTACATATCTTCCGGAGTGATCCTTATGCCGAGTTATGTGAATATTGGGGCTTATGTAGATGAAGGCACTATGGTAGACACCTGGGCAACTGTAGGTAGTTGTGCACAAATTGGCAAAAACGTTCACTTAAGTGGCGGTGTTGGTATTGGTGGCGTACTGGAACCCCTGCAGGCAGCGCCGGTGGTTATTGAAGATAATGTTTTTGTAGGTTCCCGGTGTATAGTGGTGGAAGGAATAAGAGTGGAAAAAGAGGCCGTACTTGGAGCGAATGTTGTTTTAACCGGATCAACAAAAATTATTGATGTTACCGGAGAAGAGCCAAAAGAGATCAAAGGATATGTGCCTGCCAGATCTGTGGTAATCCCGGGCAGTTATACTAAAAAATTCCCTGCAGGGGAATTTCAGGTACCATGCGCATTGATCATTGGCACCCGAAAGGAAAGTACAAATAAGAAAACCTCCCTAAATGATGCTTTGAGGGAGTATAATGTGGCGGTGTAGTCCCCTAACCCCCAAAGGGGGAATTGTTTGCTGTTATATTTATAATATGAGCAACTAGAAAATAATATCCCTTAAGAGGAAATCACTTATGAAGATTCTTGTAATTCAGCAAAAAATGATTGGGGACGTGCTTACGTCCTCAATCTTATTTGAGGTCCTTCGTAAAGAATTTCCTGAAGCCCGGTTGGAATATCTTATTTACAAACATACTGCACCGGTAGTGGAGAATAATCCGTTTATAGATGAACTCATTCTATCGGGAAAAGAGGATTTTAAACCTGGTCATTTCTATGGTTTTCTAAATGAAATTAAGGCAAGGAAATATGATGTCATCATCGATGTCTACTCCAAGATAGGAACGGCCTTACTATGTGCTTATTCCGGAGCGGGAATAAGCGTTTCCTATGAGAAATGGTATACCCGGAGACTTTACTCCCACGTCATAGAGCGGGCAGAAAAAGCAATGACTCCTGCGGGTCTTGCGATAGAAAACAGGTTACGCCTGCTCACTCCGCTAATGGAAAATGCACCGGCAGATATTAAACCGAAGATATATCTCACCTCACCAGAAATTGATGCAGCCCGGCAGCGACTGGAAAATAGTGGAATATCTTTAAACAAAATGTTGTTGATGGTTTCTGTACTTGGAAGTTCAGATGAGAAAACATATCCGCCTCAATATCTTGCAACCACATTAGACAAAGTAGTGGCGGAAACAGGTGCTCAGTTACTGTTCAATTACATCCCGAAGCAATTACCAGATGCCCAAAAGGTCTTTGAACTTTGCAACATTGAAACCCAAAAGAACATTCATTTGGACCTCTTCGGAAAAAGCATTCGGGAGTTTATGGCTCTTACCTCACAATGTGACGCCCTCATTGGCAATGAAGGTGGTGCTGTGAATATGGCAAAAGCACTGAATGTTCCAACATTTTCAATTTTTTCTCCTGCTGTAAAAAAAGAGGACTGGAGCATTTTTGAAAATAATACTACCAATATCTCCGTACATCTGAATGATTACAAACCGGAATTATTCAGAGAAAGATCGACGAAAAATTTAAAGAAAGACTACAAAAAACTTTATGAGCTTTTTAAACCAGAAATGGTTTGGGATAGTTTAAAAGATTTCCTCAGGACTATTAGCACTGAAAACAACACCAAAAATTAATTCTTTTTCCAGAATTTCAGCTTCTTTTTAAGCCGTTGTTTCCGCTGAAATTTTTCCTGAAAGTTTACCGTTTCCGTCCACATCTTACTAAAAACCTCAGCTTCCGGCCTATTGATGAGTTTTGAATATTCATTCGCCATTACCGCTACCATCTCCTTTTTAGGGGTGAGGCGGGAGAAATTCTGCATACGTCCTTCAAAATCAAGCTTTCTAAAATTCATTCTGTTAAGGTCTACCAGATAGAACTTGTATTCGTTTCCTTCGGTTTGAATAAGAGTATTTCCAGGGGAATGGTCCAGGAATTCAATATTGTTTTCGTGGAGACTAAAAGTGAATCGGGTGAATGCCCTAAGAATTTCTTCGTGTTCTGGATAATCCGGTTGGGTTACCAGTTCCCGGTAAGTAAGATCGTATTCCAGATGCTCACTCACATAAAAACTTTCCTGAAATCCCAGAGCAGAGGTTTTTTCTGAAAAAGCTATAGGGTATGGGGTGCCAATATTCTTTGAGATCAAATGGCCGGCGTATTCAAAAGAACGTTGTGCTTTGGATTTTCTGAAAAATTTGTAAGCAATCTTGTTTACAGGATTAGGGATCTTAAAAGATTTAATATTCACTGTTTGACCTGACAGATCGAATAGTTTAATACTGTTCCTCTGACCGTCATTTAGCAGCTGTCCTTCCGACTCAAAATTTTCAATAAATTCAAGGATCTCCGCACGGTGGAGTTCATATTTTTGAGATATAACAACTTTCATACTACTTCTCGCTCTCCTGGCTTAAATATTTAGCAACCCCGTTCTTACACCAGGTCTTGTTTTCATTAATGGTAGCCTTCTGAATTTGATTATTCCTGTCGAGATTTTCCCTGGATTTTTCGGGATGGTAAATGTGGTAAACGATCCCGCCATACCTCAGTCGCTTACCCTTCACGCCATTATTAAGTAAACGCAGTACAAATTCAGAATCCTCCCTGCCCCAGCCTTCCATAGTCTCGTCGTATCCATTCACTCCAATAAAACTACTTCGCCAGTATGAAATATTGCAGCCCCGCGTCTTTTTCGAAAAAATAGAATTAGGCTTATAGATTCTTTGAAGCACGGGAATACGGAGATTGCGAGTCCTGTTCTTGATCGCTCCGGAAAACATGGGGAATTTTGCGAATTTCTCTTTAATTACCATCGGTACCGCCTCCGGTTTAATATTCACCCGTGACCCATAAATATAAGTGTTTTCCTGAGCTGAATTGAGATGGTCATCTATGAAAAAGGGATGCATAATACAATCCCCGTCTATCTGTATGATATAATCTGCATTTGTATTGGCAATGGCTTTATTAAGTATGGCAGATTTCCTGAAACCCTCATCTTCCTGCCAGATATGTTTAAGAGGTATAGAAAGTATATCCTTATATTTTTCAATTACTTTACGGGTTTCCTCCCCGGACCCGTCGTCTGCTACCAGCACCTCATCCGGCAATCGCACCTGCAGACTAAGACTTTTAAGGACTACTTCAAGTGCCTCCGGCCAGTTGTAGGTTGAGATTATTAGGGCTGTTTTCACGGTTATACCAGATTTAGGTCAGGACAACAAAGTATCCATGAAAAAAAAATAATCCTCCAACTCCCAGTAAAATTCATACTTTTGATCCTTTCCAGCAAATATAATTAATTTTACCGGGTAAATTTTCAGGATGGAAATATGCATAGTTGACCATGGGGCTCCCTTACCTGCCAGGGATTATGGAGGAACAGAAAGGGTAATTTGGGGCCTTGGCAAAAGTTTATCAAATATGAGTCACAAAGTTACTTTCCTGGTGCCGGAAGGTTCCACCTGTGATTTTGCTGAAGTTATTTTTCTTGATAAATCGGCAGACCTAAATGACCAGATTCCAAAGAAAATAGATTTCGTTCACCTCAACCTGTTCCCCGAAAAGCCATTACAAAAACCCTACTTAATAACCTGCCATGGAAATGTTCCGGACAAAGGAGTATTGGACCGTAATATAGTGTTCATTTCTAAAAATCAAGCTGAAAGGTATGATGGGGATGTTTTTGTTTATAACGGCCTTTATTGGGATGATTATTCAAAACCAAATTTTGAGGAAAAACGGGAGGGATTTCATTTTCTTGGAAAAGCCTCGTGGAAAGTGAAGAACTTAAAGGGTGCCATAAAAATCGCAAATGTCCACAACGAAATACTGAACGTGATTGGGGGTAAAAAGTGGAATTCCCGGAATATTAAGAGAGGCTTTAAAGACCTGTTTAATTCCAGAATCCGATATCACGGGATGCTTAGAGATGAAGAAAAGTTTCAAATAATAAAGCAATCCAGGGGTTTAATATTTCCGGTTAACTGGAATGAACCTTTTGGACTTGCAATTATTGAAAGCCTTTATGGAGGGTGTGCAGTTTTTGGTACTCCAAATGGATCTTTAACCGAATTAATCACACCAAAAACAGGTTTTTTAGGCAGTACTGTAGAGGAAATTGCAGAAGCCATTGAAAATTTTCAATATGATCCTCTTCATTGCCATGAGTATGCAGTGCAAAATTTCCATTCAGATAGAATGGCAAAGGATTATCTTCAACTTTATAAGCGCGTATTGAACGGAGAGAAACTTAATAAAAAACCCCTTTTCAATTCACAGAAAAACCAAATTGCCTGCATCATTTAAAGTATTTCCTTTTAATTGGACACCGAATTGCCGGGCAACTTAAAATGCTATTCTTTTTTGGCTATAGTAGCATATTGTGGAAAGCGAATATCCAGCTGAGTAAAAAGGAATGGGACATTATATAAATAAGCCTTTAACGATCTGCTTTTATTTATCCCTTCGTGAAGAACAATATTATATCCCAGGTTTTCGTACATTCTTTTTATACTTTTTCCTGTAAAGAATCTTAGATGGGTGTGATCCATCACACCAAAATCCTCATATTGCCAGTCTTTATTAACCAATAGCTTTACCAGAACATTGTGATACCTAATATTTGGTATAGAACTAATCACCACCCCTTCCGGCTTTAGATTATTCTTTAAGCTTTTTAAAACCATATATGGATCTGCCAGATGTTCAAGAACATCATTGAGATATATTACATCGAAATAATTTTTGGGTAATGCTTCCAAATGGTCTTCTACCGGACCTGAAAAAACCTTGTGCAGGTGCTTTTCAGCCTCCTTTGCTTCTTTTGGCATCAATTCAAGACCCCAGACCTCAGCATCCTGTTTTTCCAGAATTGCTTTACCAAAAGCTCCACTGCCGCAGCCTATATCAATGATAGTCCTGGCATCAGGCGGAAGATATTGCAACATTTCTTTTCTTACGTTCGAGTAGTAGTCCCCCGGTTTATTTTCGTAATCCATATTTTAAGCTATGAAACAAATATATCAAATGTATTCCCGAAATATAATTTTGAAGAAGTTTGATTTCCCCATCAGGCTCAATTTTTATAAAACATTACCTTTACAGCAGATTTAAAAGTTTAAAAAATCCAAAGAACAAATTTTAACCTAATAACTTTTGACAGAAAATCGAGATCACTCCCTCCCGGATTACGAATATGAAATAGCGGCGGTAGTTATTAATTTTAATTCATCTTCCTACACCATTGACTGTGTAAATTCGCTTTTGGAAAAAACAGGCTCGTCAGTTTCCCTGCAAATTGTTATTGTAGATAATGCATCTCAATATGAAGATTACTGTAAACTAAAGGCTTTCCATTCCGGATTAGGTGATAATATCTTATTGGTAAGAAGCAGGATAAATACAGGTTTTGGCGGAGGGAAT
>DATHWA010000355.1:0-5092 GCA_035461025.1 Gillisia sp.
TCGCTGTAAATGAATACAGAAAACGGAATGGCCTAAGCGAATTAGGTACAATAGATGATATTACACTGCAGGCAGTAGATCATAATAATTATATGATCCAGAATAAAAAAGTAAGCCACGACAATTTTGATAAGAGATATATCGCCCTTGTGAATGATATAGGAGCTAAGGCAGTTAGTGAAAACATAGGTTTTGGTTACCGGACTGCAGAAGCTGTTGTAAGTGCATGGCTAAAAAGCGATGGGCACAAGACCAACATAGAAGGTGATTTTACCCACTTTGGAATATCTGTAGACCAGGACGATGAAGGGAAAAATTACTTTACGAATATTTTTGTAAAAAGATAAGAGAGAGGATTTCATTTTAATGCCAAATAAATCTGATTAGTCTGCTAATGAAGGAAAGGGATTGACTTACGTCAATCCCTTTTTTAATGGGGTAAATTGAGATTTACGTTAAACGGGATTACTCTTTATCACACCTTTCCTGGTAGGCCAGCAAAATATAGGGTTGAGGAGCAGGGGACTTAGCAGCAGAAACAATTAGCATATATGTTTTGCCAGTTGGTTTGTCCCGTTAGGACCACATATGGGTAGAATAAAAAATAAGAGGTTTTCCCGTGCCTTTAGGTACGGCATATAAAAACCCGATTTATATTCTGTACCTAAAGGCACAGGTTGTTCACCGGATAAAAATTTTCTACCCATAGCAAGTCCCTACGGGACAGGATCAATGGAAGCGGTACGGAGCAATTCTATATTTTCTATTTTCATATAAATGGTTTAGTTATAACAAAAAGGTTGAGGGCAGGTGAGAGCGGCGTTACGTCCTTAGTCCATTAGATGCTGAAACGAGTTCAGCATGACGAGGTAAGTTTATTTAGGCACCTTTTGAGGGTAAGATGACTTTAGCTGCAGAAACAATTAGCATATATGTTTTGCAGGTGCTTTGTCCCGTTAGGGACTACATATGGGTAGAACCAAAATTGGAAGTTTGCCACCGTGCCTTTAGGTACGGCATATAAAAACCCTGTTTATATTTTGTACCTAAAGGCACAGGTTGTTCACCGGATAAAAATTTTCTACCCATAGAAAGTCCCTACGGGACAGGATCAATGGAAGCGGTGGGTAACAATTCTATGTTTTCTAATTTTATATAAATGGTTTAGTTATAAGAAAAAGGTTGAGGGCAGGTGAGAGCTGCGTTACGTCCTTAGTCCATTAGATGCTGAAACCAGTTCAGCATGACGTGGTGAGTTTATTTTTATGTTCCTTTTGAGGCAATGTAACGGAGTTGGGCAGGTGCGAGCGGCGTTACGTCCTAAGTCCATTAGATGCTGAAACCAGTTCACCATGACGAGGTGAGTTTATTTTATGCTCCTTTTGAGGCAATGTAACGGAGTTGTGCAGTGAGAGGGTTCATATTTATATAGTCCATTAGATGTTGAAATGTGTTCAGCCTGACGAAAGGTTATTTACTTTCAATCCGTTTAATTTTCAAAAAAAAATGGATTCGACTATTGCCAAACCCATTTTAATCATTTGCCCTGGTGATATTATTTCATTTGAACCACTTTGAAGATAGATCTTCGGTTCATTTGGTGGTCTCTTTCGGTGCAATTATCGCAGTCTACAGCAGGTTCTTTTTTACCATATCCTCTGTATTCCACTATCCTTTCAGATGAAACACCATTGGATACCAGGTAATCGTATGTGGCCTTGGCTCTTCTTTCAGCAAGACCTTCGTTGTATTGCTCGCTTCCTCTTCTGTCTGTATGGGAACCTATTTCTATTACCAGCTCAGGATATTTATTCTGCATTAGGTCTACGAGTTTATCCAGCTCTGTCGCAGCATCCGGTCTAATATTATGTTTGTCAAAATCGAAATAGATGATATCAATTTCAGCTAAATATTCCACATCTTCAATGGGATCAAGTTCGATATTATAAACCAGCTCATCCTTCTCATTACTGTCCATAGAACTAATTGTTCCGGTTTTTTCCTGGTATTCAATGTGCTTAGCCTCAACTGGATATTCTTTATTTCTGCTTATTTCCGTCTCATAATTTCCATCCTCATTGGTTTCCAGGAAAGCAACCTGCTGGTTATTCTCATCAAACAACCGCACTGTCGCGTTCGGAACTGGACGTTTGTTTATAGCATCGGTTACAGTTCCCTTAAGCATTAGCGGATTTAATAAATTAAAACCAAAAATGTTATCAATTCCCCCCTCACGATTTGAGGAAAAATAACCTGTATTGTTTCCATCCATTTTGAAGTAAGCAAAATCGTCCATGTTGCTGTTTACGGGTTCTCCAAGGTTTTCAACTTTTACCACCATTTGACCAAGATCCACCTTGAAAATATCCATCATCCCCATTCCTAAATGTCCGTTGGAGGAGAAGTAAAGAACATTGTACTCTGTAACAAAAGGGAAAGCCTCGTCCTGTGGAGTGTTAATTTCCTTTCCAAGATTGGCAGGCATACCATATTCATTTTCTCCCAGGATCTCAACTTTGTAAATATCTGTACCTCCAAGACCTCCCGGCATATCCGATGCAAAATACAGTGTTTTTTCATCGGCAGACAGTGCAGGATGACCTACAGAATACGAGTCATTATTAAAAGGTAATTCCACCACGTTGGACCACTGGCCATTCACATTGGTAGCACGATAGATCTTTAGATGATTTGTTTTTTCCTTATCGCGTTTTCCCTGTTTATTGTTCAGGTAATTGTTGCGATTAAAATACATATACCTGCCATCTTTGGTGATGGTTAATGGGCCATCGTGAAGCACTGTATTCACATCTCCCGCTAGGGGAGTGACATTACCTGCTTCAATTTGGTAGATATCCAGGAAAGGTTCCCCGGTCCAGGAATAGGTCTTACTTTTTTTAGACATTCCTTCATCCCTGGAGGATACAAAATATACTTTTCCATCCTTTTCAAAAGCCCCAAAATCGCTGAAACCGGAATTGAAGTCTACTTCATTAAGAGAATATTCATCTGTTATATTAATGTCTGTAACTTCCCCGGCAAGTATCCTATCCACATTTTGGATATCCCCATTGGAGTTTCTGTACTTCTGCAACCATTCCCTTGATTCATCATAACGCTTTACACCTCTAAGGGCCTGTGCGTATTTATAATAATATTCCGGAGATACGTTGGGTTGATTTACAACATCCTCGTAATAAGTGACAGCCTGTGCCGGCCTGCGCAATTTTATATAACTGTCGCCAAGTCTTTGTTTATTGTAGAGGGTATTGTGATCTCTTTCTACGAGGTCATTATAAACTTCTACAGCCTCTGCATATGCCAGGTCATCAAATAACCTGTCGGCTTTTCTCTGTTTTGCATTTTGGGCCGAACTTATAAAACTATTTCCAATAAATAGTAGAAGTATTAAGTAGTTGAAATTCTTCATAATAGCTTTATTAAAGTTTAGAAAAATCTGGGAGATTTAAATTTGGTGTTTTTGGCCCTCATTTCATAAATAAGGATTATTTCGTGAGATCCGGAGGTGTAAGGTCGCAGGTCTGAGATAGTATATTCATAGGCATATCCTACTCGCAGCGCGTCAAAGATCTGAAAATCCATAAACGCTCCTACCGCATCATCTATCCTGTAAGTAGCCCCAAGGTATAGCTTCTCATCAAAGATCACCGTTCCGGACATATCAAAAGAAAGAGGTGCTCCGGAGGTTACTTTGGCCAAAGCCGTTGGACGGAGTTTCCAGGTATCGCTAAGGTCAAAAACATAACCCCCTGTTAAATAATAATGCACTTGCTCCAATGCGACATAGTCTGCAAACTCATTGTTATTATTATTGATCAATTTGGGAGCAGATAGTCCTACATACCAGTCCTGAGCAGATAAATATAATCCTGCTCCAACATTTGGGGTCCACCTGTTGAATTGTTCCCTGAAGAATGGATCCTGCAATACGCTTGGTTCAGTAAATAAATTTTCATCAAGATTATAATAACTAAATCCACCCTTGGCCCCAAATGATAGGGTTACATCTTCACTTACATTTATAGTGTAAGAGAAATCCCCGTACAGATAGGTATAGTTTTCATATCCTGTTTTGTCATTGATCACAGAAAGTCCAAGACCAACTTTTTCATTGGCAAGAGGGGAGTGGATCGAGAAGGTTTGCGTTCTTGGCGCTCCCTCAATTCCTTCCCACTGGCTGCGATGCAATGCTGTAAGGGAAAGGGCATCCCTGTTGCCTGCGTACGCCGGGTTTATGGCAATAGTGTTATACATATATTGAGTGAATTGTGGTAGTTGCTGTGCCCGGGCAGAGGACAGTCCCACAAAAAGTATCAATATTAGGATGTAGAAGTTTTTCATTTGATTTGGTTTATTTAGTTCCTAAGTAGATGTATCCCTGGATTGGTTCAAAACCACTTCCATTAATTTCAAGAATATAAAAGTAAGTTCCTGATGGTAGTTGCGTGGAAGAGGTAACAGACCTGTCTGAATTCCCATTCCAGTTATTCTGGTAATTTGCGGCGGCGTACACCTCAGATCCCCATCTATTAAAGATTTTTACATTGTAGGTAAACCCACAGTCCGTATCCAGATTTACAGTAAAGAAATCATTGTAGCCATCTCCGTTTGGAGTAACAGCTTTTGAAATACTGTCTTTGATATCTTCAAATCCGCAAGGAAGAACCACACAGTCATCATTGATGCTCACGGCAACCGTGGTTGTGGACGGGCAATCTCCCCCAAGGTTATAAGAGAAGGTGTAATTACCCACCGGCAACAAAGAAGGATCTATTCTGCTTCCTGTAAGTGCCCCGGTTTGATTTGTATCGCTCCAGGAACCGGTATTGTCATATTCTCCAACAAATAATTCGAAAAGATCAAAAGTGGAATCCTCAGTACAAAGGTCGGCCGTTGTAGTTACTATGTCAATTGCTCCCTGCACCTCAGTAATTGTAACCTCAAGAGGCTGGGAAACACATCCTTCCTCATTACGTGCTGTCAGGGAGTAGGTTCCCGGTGCAAGATTTGAAAATCCCCCTTCTGCCTGGTAATCAGTTCCATTTATGCTGAAGCTAACACCATCCTCTGC
>DATHWA010000356.1:0-3060 GCA_035461025.1 Gillisia sp.
ATGAAGTAAAATGAAAACCCTGGTAATTATTGATGTTCAAAATGATTTTATTCCGGGAGGCTCTCTTGCAGTTTCCGGTGGGCACGAGATAATACCTGTACTTAATGAAATTCAGGTCAAATTTGATCTTATTATTGCTACGCAGGATTGGCATCCGGCCGTGCATAAGAGCTTTGCCGCCAACCATCCCGGGAAAAATGAATTTGAAATAGTACACCTGCAAGGGATAGAACAGGTTCTATGGCCCGTGCATTGTGTGCAGGATACAGAGGGAGCTCAATTTCACAAAGAACTGGAAACTGCAAGGATCGAAGCAAGATTTAGGAAAGGTTTAAATCCCGAAATTGACAGCTACAGTGGGTTTTATGACAATGCACGTTTAAAGTCCACGGGCCTCGCAGGATATCTAAGGGAAAAAGGAGCTGAAGATCTTTATTTTGGTGGTTTGGCAGGAGATTACTGTGTTTACTTTTCAATCCTGGATGCCCTTGATGAAGGATTCAAAGCAACCCTTATTGAAGATGCCACCCGGTTTATTGACCCAACGGGTCTGGAAAAGGTAAAACAAACCATCCTTGACCGCGGAGGGAATATAATACACAGCAAAGATCTTCTTTAAAACTAAAAGTGCTTTTTAAATGCCTCAATAAGTTTATCCACTTCTTCTATAGTATTATAGTGTACTAAACTCACGCGAACTACTCCGCCAAATTTCTCCAGGTCAAGATCATGTATGAGCTTTTTAGCATAAAAATCACCAAACCGTATCCCGATATTTTCCTTGTCTATTTCAGCAACAATATCAGGGCTTTTTAAATTTTCATGAACAAAGGAAATAGTAGGCACTCTTAAAAGGGCATCGGCCTTCACCTCCCCAATAATTCTAATTTCTTTTACTGAATTCAGGTATTCCAGCAACCTGGAGGCTAGTTCCTCTTCATATTCGGCAATGACATCAAAACTTTTCCGGTATTTTTCTCCTTCCGAAGCATTTAAATGAGGAAAATGCTCATCATAAAATTGGGTAAGATATTCAGGAAAAGCTCTGAGACTATAGGTAAGTTCGAAATTAAAATTTCCGGGCTGGAATTTATAGGGCAAATCTTCAGGCTTGAAAAAATAATGGTTGATGCCTTTCATTTTAGTGAGTAGATCGAGCCTCCCATACATTACGGCCAGGTGAGGGCCATAAACCTTATACCAGCTAAAGGTGTAAAAATCTACATCCAGATCCTGAACATCAACTTTGCGGTGGGGTGCATAGGCAACACCGTCTACACAAATAAGAGCTCCCGCATCATGGACGGTTTTTGCTATTTCTTTAATAGGATTAATGGTTCCAAGGACATTGGAACAATGAGTGACCGCTACCAGCCTGGTATGAGAAGTTAAAAGTTCTTCAAGATCTTCAATGCGCAGTTCCAGGGTCTCGGGGTCCACCTTCCAGATCTTTATTTTTATCCCTCTTTCCTTTAGATCTGTCCAGCAGGAAACATTGGCCTCATGGTCTGTATTTGTAACTATTACCTCATCCCCATCTTTCCATTGGTCACTAATGCATAAACTTAAAATGCGAAGCAACATGGTGGAAGAAGGTCCAATAACAATTTCTTTTGGATCTTCAGTGTTCAATAATCCCGCGATCTGGCTTGTAACTTTTCCCAGTTTATCTCCGGCCAGGGCCGAAATTTTATAGGAGGCACCAAGCTGCACGTTTGAATTAATTAAATAATCGCTTATATAATGCACGGTACTGCCCAGCACCAGGGAGCCCCCTGCATTATCCATAAATATAAATCCGCTTTTAAGAGCCGGAAAATTATTTCTTACGTAGTTGATATCCATTCCTAAATGATATTAAAAAGCTTGAAGTTGTATGGAGAGAACGGTCCCATTGCTTTATACTACGGAAAGATACTCAAATTTAAAAATGCTAGGGAAAATACTATAAATTTTAATCTCAGATTTAACATTGCAAAAACTATTTTTTTATTAAATTAGATACTTAACTTTTTAAAAATCAGCGTTATGGAGAAGAAAAATTTCCTCAGAACGCCCCAAACACCCTTTAACCTATTCCCCCTGTTATTTGATTTTTTATTGCTGGGTTGTGAACCCGAAGCCGTTGTAGAAAATGAAAGTACACAGGCAGATCTCACCCTTACCAAAGCAAAGGACAAGGCTGAAAAGCTGACGACTTACAAGGGTCCCGCCGTTTCATTTTACAAAGGTGTTGCCCAGGCTATGGTCACAATGAATCATGAAGGCGAACCACATTCCATTGGGTACAGGTTTTCTGAAAGGTCTCTTGATAACCTGCCTATGCACATGGATGAAATTACCCTGGAACTTCCCGGCCAGGCCAAAGGCCTTGCATTTGATCACATTGATGTAGGCTGGAACCCCGAGGGGCATTTCCCTCCCGGTATTTATGATGTTCCGCACTTTGATATTCATTTTTACATAATCTCACACGAAGAAAAAATGAATATCAATGATGATGTAAAAGCTGCAATTTTACCTCCTGCGCAATACATTCCTCCATTTTATATTCCTACAGATGGATATGAACTATATATGGGAAAGCACTGGGTTAACGTCACTTCACCTGAATTCCAGGGCGGTTCATTTACCCATACTTTTATTTATGGGTCTTACGATGGTGAGTTCATATTTTATGAACCCATGATAACCCTGGATTTTTTCATGGAAAAAACAGATGGGCAATATCCCATCATCCAGCCTGAAAATTTCCAGCGCACCGGTTATTATTACCCTACGATTTACAGTATAAATTATGATGAAACTAAAAAAGAATATACGGTTCTTCTTGAAGGTATGGTATTAAGATAATTTGGGTAAAGATCTATTACAAAAAGCTGCTTCCGGGCGGCTTTTTTTGTTGGAATACTATTTATGAATTGAACCGGGTTTTCTCATATTTAAAGAGTTTTTCTTTTTAAAGGAAATGCTATATTTGGAAAAGTAGTCTTATTATCAATTTTAAACCTTTTAAATGAAAAAAACATTCTTGCTCCTTACAGCATTATTCCTGGTAAC
>DATHWA010000357.1:0-34737 GCA_035461025.1 Gillisia sp.
GCTTGTTTGGCATTATGGACATTCTATCCCTGAAATTTCAGGAAACGACCAGGTCCCTACCCGCCAAGACTTCCTTCTGCTTGTAGAAGAAAACACCTATGCGGACTGGAAGAAGGACTTTCCCAACCATAAGTTTGAACATTTAGGAGTGCTGGATCTCAATCCGGTTCATGATACCGGGACAAACAATCGATTAATAAGAAATTATTATCTGCTTACCCTGAAACCTTAAATCGGTCAAAAAGATATTTGTGTAAAAGCGAAAATAAATACCCGAAAATAGCGCCCACCAGCATTCCGGTAAGGATATCGGCGGGGTAATGAACTCCAAGGTAGACCCTGCTGTAGGAAACCACCAAGGACCAGCCAATTAAAAAGAGAATCAGATAGCGGTAATATTTTTTCAGAATAATTCCTATAAATATTGCAACCCCCATAGAGTTGGAAGCGTGAGCAGAGAAATACCCAAACCTGCCGCAACGTTCTGCAACAAATCGAGCATATTCCATCACGCCTTCCTGCCTGCAGGGACGGGGGCGTTCAAAAAAGTCTTTGAAGACATTCCCCAGTTGATCTGTTGCCGTGATGAGCAGGGTAATTAGTACTGCAGTAATTAAAGCGCCTTTGGCCCCAAATTTCCTAAAGATCAAATAGAGTAGAAAAGCATAGAGAGGTATGGCCGTCCATTTATCTGTCACCAGGAGCCAAAAAGGATCCCAGGACGAATTTCCAAGGTTATTAAAATAGAGGAACAGCTCGCGGTCCAGCTCAATAATTCTTTCCAGCATAGAATTTACTCATCGTATCGGGAAACTTCCCGGTCATAAAATTCATTGGCCTGGGTGATAAGATCCTCAGCCTGCTCTGCCAGTTCCTTTTCATCACTCTGGTCAAAATCCTCCAGCCATTCCACATCATCATTCTCCAGATTTATAATAAATCGGGGATATTCTGTATGTACAACAAAAATAGCATCGGGATAATCTGTATTATCACCTAAAAGGAATTTTGGGAAATCCATAGATTGTTCAGTTTAATTATATTTAATTCTTCAGAAAAAGGGTTTTCATTCATTGCTTCTGAAGGTTCTTCCCTACATCATACAACTGCTTTTTCAACTGCCATCTCCTGCTTCAGAATCAATTCTTTGCTAAGATAGTTAAATCTGAAATGTAGCATCACTGCTGAAGCTGTTAATCCTGCGAGCAGCCCCAGCCATATACCCATACTCCCCAGCTGATTTGCCTGTCCGAAATAAATGGACACCGGAAAGCCGATGATCCAGTAGGCCACAAAACATATAAGGGTAGGGATCTTTACATCCTGTAAACCTCTCAAAGCTCCAAGTATTACAACCTGCAGCCCGTCACTTAGCTGGAATAAAGCCGCAACTACCAATAATTGCGCTGCAAGCAGGATTACCTCCATATCGTCTATATACAAAGTAGGGAGCCAATCTTTCATTAGTATGAAACCTAACGCAAAAATCGCCTCGATGAGAAATACCAGTAAGAACGTCGAAAAAGCGATGCGCCTAAGGTTCCTGTAATTTCTTAAGCCCTTTTGATTACCAACCCGAATAGTTGCCGTGACTCCCAGTCCAACAGCGATCATAAAGGTCATCGAAGCCAGGTTAAGGGCTATCTGGTTTGCCGCCTGCGGATTCGTACCCAGGGTTCCTGCAAGGATTATTGTTCCGGTAAAGATCCCTACTTCAAAGAACATTTGTAAAGCTGTAGGAAATCCCAGGGATAGTAGTCGTTTAAAAATTTCGGGTTTAATAAGGTTATTTCGGCTCCAGATAAAATAGTTCCTGAATTTCTTTTTCCTTCGCAGGATCTCCCAGATAAACCACAACATAAAAAAGCGGGAGATAAGCGTTCCAATTGCAGCTCCTTCCAGCTCAAGTCTCGGAAAGATCCAGATCCCGTAAATGAGAAGGAAATTTGCCACCACGTTCACTATGTTGGCAATAAGTGTAGCATACATCGCATATTTGGTCTGGGAAAGCCCATCTGCAAACTGTTTATAACCCTGGAAGATCATTAAAGGGATCATTGAAAAAGCTACGATTTCCAGATAAGGAATTGCAAGCTCCACCACTTCGGGAGGCTGGTCAAGATGATACAAAATAGGTTTAGCAAGCAGGAGCAACAGGAATAAAAAGACGCCGCTCGAGGCACTAAGGATAATGCCATGATGAAAATAGCTGCGACCTTTATCAAGATCCCCTGCGCCATCTGCTTCTGCAATCAAAGGAGTGATGGCAAAGGAAAACCCAATACCCAGGGAGAGGGCAATAAAGACCAAACTGTTTCCTAATGAAACTGCCGCCAAAGGAGCAGCCCCCAACCTCCCTATCATCAAATTATCCACCAGCCCCACCAGCACATGCCCCAACTGCCCCATCATCACCGGAAAGGCAATGTTAAGATTAGTACGAAATTCCTTAGTGTAAATTGATAATTGCAAAGCAGAAAATTAGTGTGCAAAGATAGTATGCTTTTCGTGCTGAGGAAATTTTATATTGATTGAATTATAATTGCAGGTAGGTATTAAAAAATGGAGTGGAAAGTGGAAAGAGGAGAGAGGAAAGTCTGGACGTGTATTAAAAAGATAGTTTCGTTGTCAGACTATTTTAAAAGGAGAGCTTGATTAATCTGAACATATTACAAATAAAAACTCCAAGAAACTCCGTGCAAAACTCCAAAAACTCCGTGGTTAAACAACTAGTATTCTTGAGAAAAGGAGAATCATCCAACTTACCACGATCCAACCACAAACACCAAACAACAAACAACAAACAACAAACAAATCTCAAGCACCAAATTCCAAATTCCAAGTCAAACGGTAAACAAAAAAAACCACTAACGACTAACGTCTAAAGACTATATTTTCCGCGTAATCCGCTCAAATCCGCGAAATCCTTTTAATTACATTTTAGGCTCCTCAACATTCCTTATACTATTAAACCCATATTTATCCACCAAATAAATCAATGAGGTCATAGTAGCGGCTCCCAGCTCCAGTTCTCTTTTATTAATATGCTCAAAAGTGTCATTATCTGAATGATGATGATCAAAGTATCTTTGTGAATCAGGTCTAAGGCCTGCAAGAACAATAGTATTATTTTTCAGTGGACCAATATCTGCCCCACTTCCACCGCGGTCAAATTGATGAATAAGATATGGCTCAAACAAAGTTTTCCAGCTCTCAATTTGCGCAAAGTGCTCATCCCCTGCGTCGAATGAAAATCCACGAGGGGTGAATCCGCCGGCATCGCTTTCCAAAGCAAAGATGTGGTTCTCGTTGTCCTTTTTTACCATTTCGGCATATTTGTTACCGCCTCTTAACCCGTTCTCTTCATTCATAAACAGAACTACCCTAATGCTTCTTTTAGGTTTGTAATTCATTTCTTTAAATAAGCGAAGAACTTCCATCGATTGTACCACTCCGGCACCATCATCATGGGAACCGTCCCCAAGATCCCAGGAGTCGAGGTGACCACCAACGATAATATATTCATCAGGAAATTCAGAACCGGTGATCTCCCCTATTACATTATAGGATTCTACATCCTCCATTTGCCTGCTGTTTATTTTCAAATATAACTTTGCGTCGGGATCCAGTTTCAGGAGGGAGCTAAGGTACTCTGCATCATTGGTGCTTATAGCTGCGGCCGGGATCCTTTTGGAAACAGGAAGGTCCCCATAGGTCATACTCCCGGTATGTGGAAAATCATCGAGCCTGTGGGTTAGGGAGCGTACGATCACCCCAGTTGCCCCATATTTCGCTGCCTCTGCCGCTCCGGCATAACGTTGATCTACACAACCCCCGTAGGCTTCAAATGTGTTAATAATATCTGCCCTCATAGGCCTGTTAAAGAATACAATTTTCCCTTTGATCTTTTCCTCCCCAAAACTGGCCAGGTCTTCTATTCCCTGTACTTCAAGCACCTTTGCTGTTGTACCATTGGCGGGCGTAGAAACAGATCCTCCCAATGCAGTAATATTCACTTCCCTACGGGTGTTGGGGTTGGTTTCAATAAATGCACTTTCCTTTGCCCCGCGTACCCACTTTGGCACCATTACCGGTTGTAACCACACTTTATCAAGTCCAAGTTGTTCCAGTTCCTGTTGCGTATATTCTACTGCTCGTTGGGCGTTTAGGGAGCCGGAAAGCCGGTGGCCAATTTTGAGCGATAAATGCTCCAGCCACTCATAGGCCTGACCATTAATCAAGGCCATATCATAGATTTTCCGAATTTCCAGAGAATCTTCAGTTGTAGATCTTTCTGACTGGGAAAATACCGGGCACGCTATTATGAACATGAGTATACCGAGAACATTCTTCATAGTTGTAAATTTTTCTGCTAAATAAAATAAATTAATTTTAAGTTTAAGGCTGTTAATGCTCTTTTTGCAATTGTTCTTTATAGTCATCAAGGTTTTTTCGGATATCCGGAGACAATTCCGGCTCCTTAACGTCCTCATATTGCGACAATTCTTCCCACAGGATGTTTGCGACTAAATATCTCGCCGTAGTTTTATCATCTGCCGGGATCACAAACCAGGGTGCCTTTTCAGTAGAAGTTCTGTTAATTGCCTCTTCATAGTAGCCTCTATACTTACTCCATAGTTTACGCTCCTCCAGGTCTGAGGGTGAAAACTTCCAATTCTTATTGGGTTTTCTAAGTCTTCGTAAAAGCCTTTGCCGCTGTTCCTCCTTTGATAAATTCAGAAAAAATTTAAAAATGATTGTACCATTCTCATGCAGGTGTTTTTCGAAATTTCTAATTTGCTCAAACCGTTTATCCCAAAATTCCTCATTGATATCATCAAGGTTTTTTACATCGGGCAAATTCTCTTTTAGAATAAACTCAGGATTCACCCGTGTCACCAGGACGTTTTCATAATGCGTACGATTAAAAACCCCGAATTTTCCTCTTTCCGGCAGGGCTATATAATGCCTCCATAAAAAGTCATGTTTGAGTTCCATTGAGCTTGGAATTTTAAAACTGTGAACCACGACCCCCCTGGTATTAAACCCTTTAAAAACCTCCCGAATCAAACTATCCTTCCCGGCAGTATCCATCCCCTGGATACAAAAAAGCACAGAATACTTCCTGTAAGCATACATGGTATCCTGCCAGTCTGCCAGCTTTTTCCTTGTTTCCTTAAGATGTTTTTTAATTTCTTTTTTATCTGCTTCCAGGTCCAGCACTGTAGGAAGTTCTCTTACTTTAGCCGGAGAGGTAATTTTAAACTGAGTGTGGTTAATTTTTTTCATTCTTGACTTCTGTTTGATTAAATATACAATTGCTTCACCTATATTTTTTTTATCTTCGCCTTTAAATGCTGAAAGCTTGAAAAAAGAAGAAGTTATTGAAAAAGTTGCAACCCTCCTAAAGGAAATTCCCACTTCCATGGAGATTGTAAAAGATGATTCAAAAAAGGATCAACGATTTCATTATCTGGCTAAACATATGGTTGAAAAAGCCCTGGAAAAGGATGCCCTAATTATTTCTGAAAATAAGAAAGGGATAGCCATTCTTTTTAAAACCAGTAAAAAAGATGAGAATTTCTGGGAAGAACTTCCTACTCAACTAAAGCTTTTAAAGAATGTCACCGGTTTCAGGAATGCATTAAAAATCCTTAAATCCCAGTCTTACATTAAAAATCAGCGCCCTCAGGAAGGAGAGTACCTTTATTGCTGGTTTTGGGGGATCCTTGCAGATGCCCGCGGGGCCGACACCCAAACCGGGAAAGAGATGAAGGACGAATTTTACCGTCAGGCTGAAGAATTTAAACTTCCATTATATGCTGAAACCAGGATGCGACAAAATGCACTTGTATATCAAAGGTTTGGATTTGAATTATTCCATAAATGGAAACATCCAAGCGGCGATACTATGTACTTCCTAAGATACATCCCAAAATCCCTGAAAGAACAGGAATCTTAAGTTTTTTCTTTTGAAATTATAGATCATTGTTGCCTGGTGAAAGAGTCTGGACCGCTGCGCTGCTCGAATCCAGAACCTGGACTTAAACTGAGTGCCTGGAAATAGCAACTTACACTCTGCTGCATACTTGAAATTTCCTAAAATATTTTAGATCCAAAAAGATTCCCCTGGGCGAGTTAAATTGGCCTATAATCCCAAATAAGAAACTCTTCAGAAAAATTCTACTTATTTAATCGGACAACAATGATGTTAAACCTGAAATTTCCCTAATTAATTAAGATCGAAATTCACCCCATTGTGGAGGTTGAATTGGCCACTACCCATATTAGGAAAGCCTCCAAAATTTCATCTATTTTAATCGGACACTAGGAACTATATTTTCCCAATAAACAACCTTTTCCCGGCCTGAAGGGTTTCCTTAATTTTTACTTGCAAAGAGCCTTACATCTTCTTCTGTTACCTGACTACCTCCCAGGATAATAAGGCGTTCTACCACATTTCGCAGTTCCCTAATATTCCCGGTCCAGTTATATTCCTTTAAAAGTTCAATTGCTTCCTGGGTAAACTCTTTTTTGGTTCCACCCTGTTCCTCGGTTATCTTTTCATTGAAGAAATCTACCAGGATTGGAATATCCTCTCTCCTGTCATTTAATGGCGGTACTTCTATGAGAATAACAGCCAGCCGGTGAAAAAGGTCCTCTCTAAATTTCTTTTCTTCTATTTCTTTCTTAAGGTCCTTATTTGTTGCGGCTATAACTCTTACATCTACCTTAATATCCTTGTCACTTCCAACCCTGGAAATCTTGTTTTCCTGCAAAGCCCGTAAAACCTTTGCCTGTGCAGAAAGGCTCATATCCCCAATTTCATCCAGGAAGATAGTACCACCGTTTGCGGCCTCAAATTTGCCCGCCCTGTCGCGGTTGGCCGATGTAAATGCTCCCTTAACGTGCCCAAACAATTCGCTTTCTATAAGTTCTGAAGGGATCGCGGCGCAATTCACCTCTACCATTGGCCCTTTAGACCTCTCGCTTTTTTGATGCAGCCAGTGAGCCACAAGTTCCTTACCGGTACCATTTGGTCCGGTGATAAGCACACGCGCATCTGTAGGAGCTACTTTTTCAATTATATTTTTAATCCTGGAAATGGCCGGGGATTCCCCTACCATCTCATAATTCTTACCTACTTTTTTCTTAAGCCGGGTGTTTTCCACTACCAGCTCTTTCCTATCCAGAGCATTACGCACTGTATTAAGCAACCTGTTAAGATCCGGCGGCTTTGATATATAGTCAAAAGCCCCCATCTTCATAGTGTTTACCGCGGTATCCAGGTCTCCGTGACCGGAGATCATTACGACAGGAATTTCCGGTTTGATCTTTTTAATCGCTTCCAGTACTTCGATCCCGTCCATCTTCGGCATTTTTATATCACATAATACCAGGTCGAAATCCATATCCTTCACTTTTTCCACTCCCACAAGACCATCTTCGGCCTCCTCCACTTCATAGTTTTTATTTTCTTCAGAAAGTATCTTTACCAGAACCCGGCGTATTGCCGCTTCGTCTTCAATAATTAAAATTTTTGCCATAGTTTATAATATACTAAATTTTAAGCCCGTGCGGCCATAAAACGTATTTACTTTATTGATTTCATATACATCATCACGATTGTCATCCCTAATCCTTATATCGTTCATAAGGGTATGCCCTCCATAGAAGTAATATATCAAATGTTCTGTGATTCTATATTCATATCCCAATCCGGCCAGTACAATGGTCATAGAGATATTTTCTCCCAAAGCGGGAGAGTCCGGTATTCCCCTGTTTTCCTGGATATTTGCATAAAAACCATCCAGGGTCACAAAAGCCTGGAGTTCGCTGCGCTCACTTAAAGAATATTTTAGATTGGACTTTGGCACTCCCAAAGTGTAGGACCAATTTGGATGGAATTCCCTATAATAATTAACTACCGGCAATGGAAAAGGAAAACCGGATGTTGTAGAATAGTGTAAGCCCAGAATAAGCCGTGTGGGTATCTCTCCTGGCTCCTCATCGCGATCCTTAATAAAGAAAACAGCACCGGTATATAACCAGTCATCCTTTAAAATAGTGCCGTTCTCGAAATTGGAAGCAAGCATAAGCCCTCCCAGGCCACCAAACCTCCAGGTTTCATTTATTTTAAAGGTATAACCAAGGGTTGCAGTAAAAGATTGAAATCGATCAAGTGTACCTCCTTTTTCAAACGGGGTTTCATCTTCAAATTTAAAATTGATGTTCTCATATTCTATTCCGGGTATAAGATAAGCTCCCTTGTCGTTCATCTTAATTGGAGCATTCACAAATGTGCGGAATCGCCGGAAGGAATTATCAGAGTTTGCCTGAGGAAAGTAGGTATATTCAATTCTGGCAAGATCTGTACTTTGGCCATTTGATTTGTTTGAGAAACCTGCAATTAAAATAATTATAAACCACTTGGCAATCCTATTCATATAACGAGGGTAATTAATAGCTCTGTAAAACTAAACTTTAACACACAAAATGGACAGCAGGAGGCTGTTAAATCTATGATAATATCCTTGACAGCTTCTATCCTATCTTAAAAATTTAAGTTGAGCTTACTATATAGGAATACGATATTGTTTTAATATTTCAGCCATTTATACAACTCTTTGTAAGTTGGTTTTTTTCCATACATAAGTATTCCTACCCTGTAGATCTTTGCTGCAATCCACAACACCCCGAAATTTGTTATGATCAACAAGCCAATTGAAATACCAAGTTCCCACCAGGGTACCCCAAAAGGTATCCGCATAAGCATTACAATGGGTGAGGTAAGAGGAATCATGGAAAAAATGGTAGAGACTAATCCGTGCGGATTTTCAATAACAGAAAAGAAACCCACATAAATTCCCAGCATTAAGGGTAAAATAATAGGAAACATAAATTGCTGGGTATCTGTCTCGCTATCTACTGCTGCGCCAATAGCGGCATATATAGCGCTGTAAAGAAAATACCCTCCAAGGAAATACACGATGAAGGAGAGCAAAAGAGTAAGTAATGGCAAATTTGCAACATCTACCATAAGTTGTTGGATCTCGCTGCTACCCAATTCCTCCAGTCCCTGTTGCGCCTGGGGTTGCCCACTCATTAAATCCAAACCGGTGAGAGACGCTGTAAGAAATAACAAGATGCTTCCCAGGATTATCCATATTGCAAATTGAGTCAAACCTGCCAGCGAAGTTCCTAATATCTTTCCCAGCATAAGTTGTAAGGGTTTTACAGAGGATACTATGATCTCTATGATCCTGTTTGTTTTTTCCTCAATAACACTTCTCATCACCATATTCCCGTACACAATAATGAACATCATGAGCAAATAACCTGCAATACCTCCAAATATCATTTTAATATATGAGGACATTTTCGAAGTGCGCTGGCCTTCAAAATTTTGAATTTGAATATTTACCTTAGCTTCTGAAGATTCTATCTGGGTAATATCAACCCCTCTTTCAATTAACTCCCTTGTTGTAAGTTTTTCTGAAATTATTCGTTCTATTTGCTGAAGGATTCCCAGGCTTGGAGGTTCATTACTAAAAATTTGAACAGATTTGGCCAGCTCCATATTATCATCCATTTCCGGAATATAAAGTAACCCGTAATAATCTTTTTCCCGTACCAGTTCTCTTCCCTGCTCCAGGCTTAAGGCAGAAAGATCCAGAAAAAGCACTTCATTGGTATTCTTAAACTCCCCACTAAAAATTTCGCTATGGTCTATAACACCAATGGTTCTCATCTCGCTGTTATTAAGCATGCTTAAATAGCCAATGAATAAGAACATTCCCACCAGGATCACGGGACTAAGGAATGTCATAATAATGAAGGTCTTATTCCTTACTCTCGCAAGATATTCCCTATGAATTATAAGCCTTAGGTTACGCATTCTGGGTAACAGTTTTAATGAATATATCGTTAACAGAAGGAATTACCTCAACAAAATGATTTACCTGTGCCCTTTCAATAAGGTAATGCAGCAGGTCATTTGGGGACTCATCCTCCTTTATCTGCAGTCTTAGTTTAAGATCCTCTGTAATACTTTTATATGTGGCAGGCGTAACAATAAACCGGCTTTTAAGCTCTTTAAGAAGTACTTCTTCATTGGAAGCATTTAGTCCCACTTCAAAAGTATTTGATTTATATTCTCGTTTAATATCTGCTACCTTCCCATCCAGCAATTTCCTGGAATGATGGATTAAAGCCATATAATCGCAAAGTTCCTCGACGCTTTCCATCCTGTGGGTGGAAAAGAGAATCGTCGCACCTTCCTCCCTCAACTGCAGGATCTCATTTTTTATAATCCCGGCATTCACAGGGTCAAAACCACTAAAAGGTTCATCAAAAATCAATAACTTAGGCTTATGTAGTACTGTAATCACGAATTGTACTTTCTGGGCCATCCCCTTTGATAATTCCTGTATCTTCTTATCCCACCAATGGGTAATTCCAAGTTTGGTAAACCAATATTCCAAACGTTCTTTTGCCTGGGCTTTGCTTAAACCTTTAAGCCGTGCGAGGTACAGGGCCTGCTCACCAACCTTCATTGATTTATATAGCCCGCGCTCCTCCGGAAGGTAACCAATATACCCCACGTGTGAAGGATGTAATGGCTCTCCCTGAAAATATACCTTCCCGGTATCGGGCATGGTGATCTGGTTAATTATTCTTATAAATGTTGTTTTACCCGCACCATTTGGGCCTAATAACCCAAAAATACTCTGGCCGGGAATTGTGATAGAAACATCATCTAGTGCAGTAAACTTGCCAAAATTTTTGCAAATATTTTCTGCCACTAAGAGATCTGCCATAAAAAGATGTTTAAAAAGTAAATATATCGAAATACGTGAAGACGGCTTTTAATTTAAGAGGATTTTATCTAAAAAGGACCGCCACGGGCCCTATTTAAAAGCAAAAACCCATCCTTAAACCAAATTAAGGATGGGAAAAAAATTGCTATGAAAAAGAAAAATTATCACTAAAGATTTTAGTGATACTCAAATATATAAAAATTATCTTAAAATTAAGGTTTTTAAGAAAACATATCTTTAACTTTTTCAAAAAATGATTTATCACTCATTTCCGGGCTGGGTTGGAAATTTTCATCAGTAGCCATTTTCTCAAAGAATTCGCGTTGTTCTCTATTTAGAACTTTAGGAGTCCATACATTAACATGTACTAAGAGGTCTCCTTTTCCATAACCGTTCAAATTCGCAATACCTTTTCCGCGAAGGCGTAATATTTTTCCTGACTGTACTCCTTCTTCAACTTTAATGCGAACTTTTCCTGTTACCGTATCAATTTCCCTGGAGGCACCTAGAGCCGCTTCAGAAAAGCTTATATAAAGATCATAATGAAGGTTATCACCCTCACGCTGTAGGGTTGGGTGTTCTTTCTCTTCGATCGCAACCAAAAGATCTCCCGGTATTCCATTGCCCGGAGCATCATTTCCTTTTCCTGTCACTTTAAGCTGCATACCATCCTCTACTCCGGCAGGGATTTTTATAGACACTGTTTCATCCTGGGAAACAAGCCCTTGCGCATCTGCATTATCAGGTTTTTTATCTATCATTTGGCCGGCACCCCCACAGGTAGTACAAGGGGAAGCGGTTTGCATACGGCCAAGTATCGTATTCGTAATACGGGTTACCTGCCCTGTACCATTACAGGTACTACAAGTTTTATATGTAGTGCCAGGGGCCTGAACTTTTCTTTTAACCTTGATCTTCTTTTCTGCACCATTGGCAATTTCTTCAAGGGTAAGACTCACCCTAATTCTAAGGTTACTTCCTTTAGCCCTGCGCTGGCCGCCACCAAATCCTCCTCCAAAACCTGAGAATCCGCCACCGCCAAAGCCGCCGCCAAAGATATCACCAAATTGGCTGAAGATATCATCCATATTCATACCTCCGCCGCCGCCAAAACCTCCTTCAAAGGCCTGGTGACCAAAACGATCATACTTGGCACGCTTATCCTCATTACTCAATACCTCGTAAGCCTCTGCAGCCTTTTTAAACATTTCCTCTGCATGTGCATCACCCGCATTTTTATCGGGGTGATACTCAATGGCTTTTTTTCTGTAGGCCTTTTTGATCTCTGCCACAGATGCATTTTTACTTATACCTAATATTTCGTAATAATCTTCTTTCATGTTGTGTTTTTGAAATTCCTATTGTAACCTGACTATTTGCCGGTCACTACTTTTGGAAAGCGAACAATCCTTTCGCCAAGTTTATAACCTCGCTCCACCACATCAACAATCTTGCCTTTAAGCTTCTCATTTGGTGCTGGTATTTGAGTAATAGCCTCGTGAACGTCGGCATCAAAAGTATCCCCTTCCTTTACCTCCATGGCTTCAAGACCTTTGCTTCTAAGGGTTTCTTTAAATTTATTATGAATAAGCTCCACCCCTTTTACAAGGTTTTTATCCTTGGCTTTTCTTATTTCATTAAGAGCCCTGTCAAAATCATCCATTACAGGTAATAATGCTGTCATTACTTCCTGGTTAGCGGTTTTAAACAACTCAAGCCTCTCTTTGGATGTCCTTCTCTTGTAATTTTCAAACTCTGCAAATAATCTAAGAAACTTGTCCTTTTCCTTCCCCAGGTCGTTCTTTAACTGCTCTGTTTCATCCAGTTCCTCCCGGGTATCCTCTTTTTTCTCTTCTTGATCCTCCTCTTCGGCCATATATTCCAGGCCATCGTCTATGAATTCTTCTGCAGGTCCATCCTGATCGTATTCCTGCTGATTATTTTTTATATTATCGTCTTGGATATTCTCCTGGTCTTTATTCATTTTATCACAAAATTTGTTACCAACTGCTAAAGTCAAATTTGCTGCCAATGTTGGAAAAATGTCAAAATGTCACCGCCATAATTTTATCATAATTTTAAGATTTGCTTGAAGACTGATGACGTAGTTTTGCAGCTTAATTCAAATTAAACACCAAAAAATGAAAAAAACATTTCTAAACGTTTTTATGATCGCTGCTGTTGCAATGGCAACTGTAGGATGTAAAAATGATAACCGCGAAGCCAAAACAGACGAGGCAAGAGAGGCAGCTATCGCAAATGAAGAGGCTGTGGAATACCAGGTAGACACCAATTCATCTGTTATTGAATGGGAAGGTAAAAAACCTACCGGCACCCATACGGGTACAATTTCTATTGCTGAGGGTTCTTTCTACGCAAATGACAGTATTGTAGAGAGCGGTACTTTTGTTATAGATATGAATTCCATCACCGTGACAGACCTTGAAGGAGAAGATAAAGAAAACCTTGAGGCTCACCTTAAGGGAACTGTAGAAGGGAAAGAGGGAGATTTCTTCAATGTAAACGAATATCCGGATGCCCGCTTTGAAGTAACAGGTATTTCTGAGGAAAATGGACAAACAATGCTACAGGGTAACCTTACAATGCGTGGAGAGACAAAAAATGTTGAGTTTCCTGTGAATATTGACCGTAACGGAGATGAACTGGAACTTACCAGTGAAACTTTTTCAATTGACCGTACAAAATGGCAAGTGAACTATGGTTCAAAATCTGTATTTGATAGTTTAGGGGATAATTTCATCAATGATGAGATCACTTTGACTATTAAAGTAAAAGCTAACAAAGCTTAATACAACAGCATATTACTATTAAGGAGGCCAGGAGGCCTCCTTTTTTTATTCCAGCAAATCTTCCAGCGCCTTGGCGAGATTTTTAAATTTAAATTCATAACCAGCCTTCTGGATTTTTTCACTGCTTACCAATTGACTGGATAAGAGCACTGCAGCCATATCACCTAAAGCTGCCTTTAGAAAAAAGGAAGGAACATTAGGTAACCATTTTGTCTTCCCCAGTTGGGCGGCCATTTTTTCCATTAACTCTTCATTGGTAACGGGATTTGGTGCTACGGCGTTATAAACTCCCTTTAGCTTGTTTTGCATCACATGATGAAAGATACCTGCTACATCCCTTATATGTATCCAGGATTGCCACTGTTCTCCATTACCAAAAGCAGCCCCCACATTAAATGATGCCGGGATCTTCATTTTAGGCAGCGCTCCACCTTCCCTGGCGAGAACAAGTCCTATTCTCACCTTGGTGACCATAATTCCCAGGTCTGTGAATTCATCGGCCGCTGTTTCCCACCTCTCTACAACTTCCCCCAGGAAAGAATCGTCTATAGCCTGTTCTTCCTCTGTGTATAATTTTTGAAGGGAACTTGGGTAAACATTGATACCACTGGCAGAGATGAATTGTTTTACGCTATGTTCATTCGCCTGCAGAGCTTCATACAATACCGCTGCACTTTTTGTTCGGCTTTCTATGATCTCTTTCTTATAATCGTCTGTCCACCTTTTTGCCACAGTAGCACCTGCTAAATGATATATGGCATCTACCCCTTTAAAGCTTTCCTCATCAATCTCCTTTTCATCCGGGTTCCAATAGAAACCGCTATAATTTTCTTTTTTCTGGATCTTATCCCTACCGGTGGTGAGATAGTTAACGGCAATTCCCTTTGCCTGAAGCAATTTAGTAAGATGGGAACCTATTAAACCTGTAGCACCTGTTATTAAAACTCGCATTTTTCTTTACAAGATAGGCAAGATGGGATTTTTCGGCTAATTTTTATTACAGGTTTAACATGCGTTAAATACTTGATTTTACTGCCCGTAGCATCTCTCTTTTTCCGGGAGGGCCCGGCAATTTTTCTACCAGAAATCCAACCTCCTGCATCGCTCTTCTTACGCTACCTTTTGCCGCATATGTGACAAGGATGCCACCGGGTTTTAATGCTGTGAACATCTTGCGAAATATCTCCACTGTCCATAGGTCCGGTTGCACTCTGGCTCCAAAAGCGTCAAAATATATAAGGTTGTGCTCTTCAATATCCACAATATCCTGAAACATTTTTTTTTGCTTCAAAAGTGTGAAAAAGGGAGTGGGGGATGACATTTCTTCCCAGCGTATTTCGTGGAACTTCCGGTAAACCTCTGCGGCACCTTCAGTTTTTAATTCTTCGGGAAAATTAAGTTTTTCAGCTTCTTCAGGGGCGACGGGGTATGCTTCCACCCCGGTGTACTTTAAATTGATTGAATGGTCTTTTATATAGTTCCACGTAACTAAAGCGTTGAGTCCGGTACCAAAGCCAATTTCCAGGATCGAAATTTCATCTGGTTCCTTCTCTAATAAACTTTTAAGACCCATCTCAATAAAAACATGCTGTGCCTCCTGTATAGCCCCATGTCGGGAGTGATACTGCTCATTCCACTCAGGTAAGTGGATTGTATGGGAACCATCCCCTGTATGGATTATTTCTCTTTTCAAATTATTCTTTGATCAAAACCCCATCTGCCAGAAACGATAGGGTCTTTTTAGGTTGAGTTATTGCAGCGATCTCTTCTTCAGTTTCGCCATTGTCTTCTGCATAATGTCTTTGCTCATCTACAGAAATTTCTGTTACATAAGCTTTTCCGTTTACTATCACTTCTTTGTCTTCAATATCCTTCGGAACAAAAAATCCATAATCCTGAAATTTTACCATCACCTTTTCATGTTCTTCAGGCAACTCCAGGTTCATCCAGCAGCCTTTGTTTTTACATACGCTTTCTACTGTACTTTTGAAGCTTACTTCCAGAGTATCGCCTTCTTTCAATTCCCGGAATTTCCTGCTCATTTCATTCGCATTAAGTTTTTTTCCTGAATTAAATTTCTCTCCATACACCGAATAAGCCATCTCTGTAGAATTTTCGCCATTAGCCTCTTTGACTGACTGATTCTCAGTATTTTTACAGGAAAATAAAGTAACGACAAGAAAACACAGGAAAATCCATAAATTTTTCATAATATTTTTAAAATAGCAGTTGATTTTCAATAACCTCACAAATTTAGGACAATTTTCAATTTTTTTTGAATTAATAATTAGGTAAATTTGTAATCTAAAACCAACCGTAATGAAATACGATGCTTCTGTTGACATTGAAATAACCAAAGCCCCTACCTCCAAAATTAATTCTGTAGATTTTGAAAATTTAAAGTTCGGGCACATTTTTACAGATCACATGTTGGTGTGCGACTATGAAAACGGCGCATGGAAAACTCCCGAAATAAAACCTTATGGTCCAATACAACTGGATCCTTCAGCAAAAGTTTTCCACTACGGCCAGGCGGTATTTGAAGGAATGAAAGCGTATCGTGATGATAATGATAAGATCTGGTTATTTCGCCCGGATGAAAATTTTAAACGGATCAATAAATCTTCAGCAAGACTTGCTATTCCTGAATTTCCTGAGGAATATTTCTTTACCGGCCTTGAAGAACTTCTTAAGCTGGAAAAGGACTGGATCAAAAAAGGATTTGGAAATTCGCTATATATACGTCCTTTTGTAATAGCTACAGAACCGGGAGTACTAGCTTCTCCGGGTACTTCATATAAATTTATGATCATTTGTTCCCCTGCAAAATCCTATTATACAGGAGAGGTGAGGGTGCAAATTTCAGAAAGATTTAGCCGTGCTGCAGATGGTGGTGTTGGAGCTGCAAAGGCAGCCGGGAATTATGCTGCACAGTTTTACCCTACCAACCTTGCAAAAGAAGAAGGGTTCCAGCAAATTATATGGACAGATGCAAACACGCATAATTTCCTTGAAGAAGCCGGTACAATGAATGTTTTCTTTAGGGTAAACGATAAATTACTTACTGCCCCTACCAGCGACAGGATCCTTGATGGAGTTACCAGAAAGAGTATAATTACCCTGGCTGAGGCAAATAACATAGAGGTAGAAGTAAGAAGGGTAACAGTACAGGAGATCGTTGAGGCCGCCGAAACAGGAACGCTTAAAGAGATCTTTGGAGCCGGAACGGCAGCAGTTATCAATCCTATTCAGGGTTTTGGCTATAAAGGAAAAAAACATGAACTACCAAAACTAACTGACACCTATGCCTCCTTCTTTAAGAATAAGCTTATGAAGATCCAGTACAATCTGGATAAAGATGAGTTTGGATGGCGATATGCTGTAAAGGAATAACAATAAAAGTTTATACTGAAAAAGGCTTTTTCTCCGGAAGAGGTCTTTTTTTTATCACCCTTGTTTCATTAAATTAAAATGGATCTTCTGCACACCATAATTTGTCCAGGCTCTAGATTCCGGAAGCGGAGCGGTCCAGACTCTCTACCAAGACAACCAATGATCCTTATTTAAAATTCACAGGAATAAAAAAAGCACGGTCATGTTCCGGCAAACCTGATGCATTGGATCTTCTCATGATTAAATATCCTTTTTTTGCTGAAGGTATTTCGAAATCAAGACTGGCTTCAAAAGGCACAAAACTCTCTGTCATCCAGTCACCAATAGCCGTGATATGGCCCCTTGCCAGGAGTTTGTAATTTACATCTACCAGCTCAATGGGAGCATCTGCCTCGAAAAACCAGTATCCTCTGGCTTTTCCTTTAATTTGAACGGGAGATGTTATTTTTGAATTTGCAGCGGGCATCTCCACCTCAATCAAATTTGGCAGAGATTCCCCCCGGGAGCTATCAGAAAAAAAATAAAGCGACCGGAGGATACTGTTCACTTCTTCCCTCGCCTCCTGTTTAACTTCTCCGTAATATTTTACCTCATCACCTGCCGTAGGATCGCAATCTTTTATAATGATCTCCCTGCCATCCTCCATTCCCATACAAACAGCCTTAAAGTCCTTTACACAAAGCCGAATAAATATACTTCCGCGGCCATTCCATTTTTCAGGAGCCTGGTGGAAGTGGAGAAGATAACCCCAGGGTTCATTATTTTCCAGAAGATAGACAGTAGAATTTTCTTCATCTATACTGAAGGTTATAGGTAAACCTCCTTTCCATTCCCTTACCGGGATACTTTTTCCCGCAGGGCCGTCTCCGGAATATCCTTTCGGAAAAAGGGCTATATAAGGAACCCCTGCCTCTTCATAAATTCCCAAAGGTAATGTAGCTGTGGCAATGGAGGGATAAATATTAATTACCGGGGAATTTGTGGAAAATTCGCCATCATATACTTCATAAGTTTCCGGGTATTCAAAGCCTACTCCCCATTCTTCAGAAGAGAAGCTTTGATAATTTACAGGTTCTTTTTCTACCGTCTCCCGGGCAGGCTCCTTACCGTTTTGTTCAGTCTCCCTTTCCTGCTTAACTTCATCTTTGCAGGATATGGAGATGACATAAAGTAGTATTAAAACCAGATATCTCATCTTACAGTAGTTTATTCACCCTCACGTCTATCAAGAATCTCGCTTATCTGCGGCCCGGAATAATTTGGTCCTTTTAAAACCTTCCCATCTTCCCGCAAAACCGGCTTTCCATTTACTCCCAACTTACTCATATTGCTTCGCTGTATTTCATTAAATACTTCTTCGATCTTGTCCTGCAGGCCGTGTTCCAGTATGGTTCCGCAAAGAATATACAGCATATCCCCCAGAGCATCTGCAACTTCAGGAAGATCATTGTTCCTGGTGGCCTCCAAATATTCTTCATTTTCTTCTTGCATTAGATGAAACCTGAGCTGGTTTTTGGCCTCCCCAAGATCTGCCACAGGACTATCATTCACACAGAGACCAAATGCCCGGTGAAACTCCTCAACTGCTGCCAATTTGCTCTTCATATGTATCTTTTATTTTTCAAGGATTTTAATTCAGATAAACCCGGAACGGTATTCCCACTTTTTTATTTTTAGCCCTCTAATCTATTGCTATAGTCCGTAACTTTGCACAAAATATATAAAAATGTTCAGTACCGGCCAATTGATCTTTGCAGCACTTTTTTTCGTTGCTTTCGTGATCGTTATCTTCTTCAGCTACAGGAAAGATATTGTTCTACATAAGAAATATTACAAAGGAAGCACCTATGTATTAATTGGTTTTATAGTATTTATTATTCTTCTGTTCGTTATAAAAGGAATTCTTCAGAGTTAATTCATAAAAAAAGCCCGTCTACCAAAAGAAGACGGGCTTTTTTATCATTAAACATTTTACTATTGTACCGGTAAATAATTAAAGTTGGTAGAATAGTCAAGCATTTGAGTAGCAAAATCTTTTGGTTGAGTTACTCTTATTGATTCTATTTCCCCATTCTCATCTGTCTCCGGAACCAG
Source organism: Gillisia sp. (assembly GCA_035461025.1). GTDB lineage: Bacteria > Bacteroidota > Bacteroidia > Flavobacteriales > Flavobacteriaceae > Gillisia. The sequence goes on from DATHWA010000357.1 coordinate 19,118, forward strand.
AACCGGATTCACAAATCCGCTGTAAGGAGGTGACTTGAATTTACTGTTCCTGTCAAGGATCTCCCTGTGAATATCCTGGTCTACCTTTACTCCATAATTCTCCACAAGATTCTTTGCTGCCTGGTAATCACCTTCAGATTTAATTCTTTGGGTTTCTCTAAGTAGTTCCCCAAACAACTCGCGTAACCTGTGGTAATCCTTAATGTCATAATAGGTTTTTCCATCCCTGGTCACCTTTTCCACTACTCCTTCTTCTTTACCTTTTTCCACTACCCAGGCACTCACCCACTGGCGGTTTCGCATATGAGATTCTTCCACATCATCGCCCAGGTTCAACCTCCTTAACTGCGTGATAAGACCATTTCTAATATAAGCATCATAAGAAGCTTTACCTGTATTCTCCCAGCTATCTGTCAAACCTAGTTCCTGGATCTTAGGATCCATAAGATAATAAAGCCCTATTAGATCTGCTCTTCCCTCTTCCAGGGTAGAGGCATAGCTTCTAAGGGTTTCCTTAGTCTCTCCTACTCCGGGGTTGATCTGTCCGGAAGCATGGCCCACCACTTCGTGTAATGCGGTATGAAGCTTACTGGCTTCCTGCCCATACTCTTTTTGTAACCTTAATTCTTCTTCATCATGAGCAAACTCCTCAAGGATGTCATCACTCCCTGCATTATTATAGGCTTCAATAATATTTCCAAGGGAAACAGATTTACTACCGTGCTCAACCCTTATCCAGTTGGCATTAGGAAGATTCACTCCTATTGGAGTACTTGGAGACGCATCTCCTGCTTCCCCGGCGACGATCACAGTTTTGTATGTCACCCCTACTACAGATTCTTTTTTATGCTCATCCATTAGTGGTGCATTATCTTCAAACCACTGAACATTCTCTTCCAGAACGCTCATTTTTTCAGACATTTCAAAATCCTTAATTTGTACGATGTTCTCGTAAGATCCGCGGTAACCTATTGGGTCATTATAAACTTCAATAAAGCTGTTGATGTAATCTATATTACCTTCCGTAGCATTAACCCAGGCTACATTATAATCATCCCAGGTTTGCAGGTCACCGGTGTTATAATAGTCTATCAACAAACCAAGCGCTATTGCCTGTGGCTCATTTTCTGCGACTTCCTCTGCTTTTTCCAGCCACTTAACGATCTCATCAATAGCCGGACCGTACATTCCCCCGCTTTTCCATACTTTCTCTACCAGTTGCCCATTTTCTTTAACCAGTTGGGAGTTTAGTCCAAATGAAAGCGGCCTGTTGGCATCCGGTGATTTTTTATTCTTATAAAATGCTTCCGCTTCATTCGCAGTAACATCCGGCCCGTAGAAGTTTATAGCAGATCCGGTAAGTAAGCCTTTGGATTCATCAAGATTTACTTTTTTAGAATCTTTATCATTGAAGATTACTTCATAAGCTTCCCCGGTAAGTTGGGTTTTGGTAGCAGCCAGTAGCTCATCAAAATAATTGCGGTCAAATTCAGGTTTAATTTTATCATTGGAATAATGGTGGTGGATACCATTGGAAAACCATACACGCTTAAGGTAGGTTTCAAATTCACTCCAGTTTTCAGAATCCTTATCCCCGTTATAATTTGTGTAAACGTTCTCAAGGGCTTCTCTTATTTGGAGGTTATGTCTGTAATTCTGGTCCCACATGATGTCCCTACCGGCAAGACCTGCCTGAACAAGATAGTAAACCAGTTTTTGTTCCTTAAGGCTCAGGTTTTCCCACCCCGGGATCTGATAACGCAGGATCTTAATATCTGCAAATTCTTCAACTGTATAGTCAAAAGGTGCTTCTGTGCCTACAATGGCTTCAGCCAGATGGTCATTCTTAATTTCATTATTACATGAAAAAAGAAAGGTAGTTGCAACTAAAAGCAACCCAATAAATTTGATCTTCATCATTGTTTAAATATTTTTACCCATAAATCAGAGTCCAAAATTCTCCTTTTTATGATGAGAATCTTTACAGGAATTAAATCTTTTAGGACTTTGAGACAGTTATAGGTGATTTTCCTGCAAATGTACTAATTCGCATCTAGTAAAATAACTATATTAGCCTGTCAAACGGTGAAAAACCCCTATACCCAATGAAAATATTGAAATACCTGTTTTTTTTATTATTAATCATCATTATCGCAGGTGCAATTTATGTGGCTACCCAAAAAGGTGAGTATCACATTGAAGAGACAATGATCATTAACGCTCCACTGCCGGTTGTATATAATGAAGTTAACAATCTGGCCAACTGGGAAGACTGGGGGCCCTGGCGTAAAGAAGCAAAGGATGTTATCATAGAAGATATTTCAGCTGAACCACGTGGAGAAGGCGCAGGGTATACCTGGAAAAGTGAGGAGGTTGGAGATGGATCAATTATAACTACAAGAGCAATCCCAAATAATTCAATTGACCAGGTGGTGGAACATCATCCTACTTTTGCCGATTCAGAATCCAGAATGTACTGGAGATTTGAAGCAGTGGAAGAAGGAACTAAAGTTACGGTGGGAATGGAAGGCAATCAAAGCTTCCGTGAAAAACTGGGATTTGTCTTCAGCGACAACTCTATTTCTCAAATTATGCGACCCAGGCTTAACCGAAGTCTTGAAAGATTGCAAACTACTGTAGTTGAAAAAATGAGCGTTTATTCTATTAACGTAGATGGGATAACTACTCATGGAGGTGGTTTCTATATGTATTCTTCCACGGCTTCCAAAATAAGTCAAATCCCGGAAAAGATGAAGGACATGATCCTGGAGGTAAGGAATTATATGGAATTGAATAATATTTCTGCGGTTGGCGATCCTTTCGTGCTTTACAACAACTGGAATGAACAAAATAATAGCGCAATTTATTCAGCAGGGATCTTTACTCCCAGCCTGGTAATTACTCCACAGGAGAGTGATATTCTTAACGGGATGATGCCCGTTCAAAGGGTAGTAAAAACCACCTTAAAAGGAGATTACACCAATCTTGAGGAGGCATGGGATAGAGCATACGCCTATTTGGATGAGAACAACCTGCAGGCAGATGAGGAGAAACAGTCATTTGAAGTATATCGCACCACAAACGTGAATACACCTAACCCTGCAAATTGGGTTACAGAGATCTATATCCCGCTTAAGGAAAATCGTCCTCAAACCCAGGAATAAAAATGAAAGCTATCCTCCTTGTATTTGTGGGTGGCGGGCTGGGAAGTGCTTTACGGTTTCTGGTATACAGAGGGATGCTAATGCTTAATTTGGCATCTGTCTATGGCACATTTACCGTGAATATTATAGGCAGCCTGCTATTAGGTTTTTTGATGGGTTACTTTTTAAAAGAAGGACACGTATTAAATAATGTACACCTTTTTGTAGCCACCGGGTTTTGTGGCGGATTTACAACTTTCTCGACCTTTGCTTTTGAAAATCAGGCTTTCCTCCGCTCCGGGGATTACACCCAATTCCTCATATACGCTTTTGGAAGCCTTTTTATAGGAATTCTGGCAATAATTACGGGCGTATTCTTGGCTAAATTCATCTAACCCTCCCTATTTACCTCTTACACTTAATAAAATATGGACTTTTAAATTAGACACCCCATAAATTTTAGGGGTTCAAATTTAAAATTATTCAATTTTATCACTTTCACCCCCATAAATTAATTAGTTAGCCGGTTTTTTTCTACTTTGGTTTTATTAAATCTGAAAAATGAAAAAAATTGAAGCTATAATTCGTAAGTCAAAATTTGATGAAGTGAAGACCGCACTTCAAGAAATTGGAGTCAACTTTTTTAGTTACTGGGATGTCACCGGCGTAGGTAATGAAAAACAGGGACATGTTTATCGAGGGGTGGCTTATAACACTGCAGATATACAACGACGAATGATTTCCATAGTAGTTTCTTCAGATTTTGAGAAAAAAACCATTAACGTTCTATTGGAGACAGCCTTTACAGGCCAGGTAGGAGATGGCAAGATCTTCGTCTCAAATGTAGAGGAAACTTACCGAATAAGAACAAGAGAAACAGGAACAAACTCACTAAATTAAGTATGGAAAACTTACCACTTACAGTCAATAATTTATGGATGATGATATGCATTGCCCTGGTCTTTATAATGCACCTGGGTTTTTCATTGCTGGAGATAGGCCTCACGCGGTCAAAGAATACCATTAATATCCTATTTAAAAATGTGATGATCCTTATCATTGGTATACTAACTTATTCCCTCGTTGGCTTTAACCTCATGTATCCCGGAGAGGAATTTACCGGTAGCTGGTTTGGGTTTTCCAACTTTGGATTATTACTTCCGGACAATGGCCTCTCTGCAGGATATCATAACGGGCAGTACACTTTTTATACAGATTTCCTGTTCCAGGCTATGTTTGCCGCTACTGCTGCCACTATTGTTTCCGGGGCAGTTGCTGAAAGAATTAAATTATCTGCATTTATTATATTTTCCATTCTGTATGTTGGGATCATCTACCCAATAACCGGAATGTGGAAATGGGGAGGCGGCTTCCTGGATGAACTGGGTTTTTATGATTTCGCTGGCTCCACCCTTGTGCACTCCGTTGGCGGTTGGGCGGCTTTAATGAGTGTGATCCTACTGGGCGCCCGTATAGGGAAATTTAAGAATGGGAAAATAAGCGTGATCCCCGGTCACAGTATTCCTTTGGCTACTGTGGGTGCCTTTTTGCTTTGGTTTGGATGGTTTGGTTTTAATGGAGGCTCTGTTCTTTCTGCAGATCCCGCCGCGACTTCCCTGGTACTTGTCACCACCTGCATAGCCGCTTCAGCCGGGGGCGTTGGAGCTTTCCTTGTCTCAAGGATAAGGTATAAGGATAATGACCTTTCCATGATCCTCAATGGGATCCTTGGCGGGCTGGTAGGAATAACGGCCGGTGCAGATGTGATGGGTATAACAGATGCCTTGTTGATAGGGTTCGTGGCAGGCGTGCTTATTGTATTTTCTGTCGCTGCATTGGACAGGCTCAAGCTCGATGATCCCGTGGGTGCTATCTCTGTACACCTCACCTGCGGGATATGGGGAACCCTTGCTGTAGGTATTTTTGGCAATCTTGCGGGATGGAGCCAGCTCATTAGTCAGTTTACAGGGATCCTGGTCATTGGCCTTTTTTGCTCGCTTGCTTCCTTTACGATTATGTACCTGCTTAAAAGATCTATTGGACTGCGGGTTACAGAGATAGAAGAGATAGAAGGCCTGGATGCTCATGAACATGGGTTGGCCGCCTATACCTCCCTTGGGTTGAATGAAGGTTAGAGATTTTTTTAAATCACAGGAGCAGGATCTACTTAATATTGCTTTAATTTGACACTTATTAAGAAGGATGTTAAAGCATATTTACAGGTCTTATATAGGCTCTTTTAGCGGACTTAGAAGGGAGGTGTGGTTACTGGCCCTTATCACTTTTATTAACCGGGCGGGCACTATGGTAATCCCCTTCCTTTCCCTATATCTTACCAAAAGCCGTGGGTTTTCTTTGGAAGAAGTGGGCTGGATCCTAACATTCTTTGGACTGGGTTCTGTTGCGGGTTCCTGGTTAGGTGGCAAGCTAACAGACACTATTGGCCATTATAAAACCATGGCAGGAAGCCTCCTCATCTCTTCGGTATTTTTTGTTCTATTACAATTTCCTACAACTTTTTGGGGAATATGCCTGGGGATCTTCCTGGTTATGCTGGCAGCAGATGCTTTTAGGCCGGCAGTATTTGTAGCTATTAACGCCTACAGCAAACCCGAAAATCGAACCCGGTCCATAACCCTGATAAGACTGGCAATAAACCTGGGGTTTTCAGCCGGCCCGGCAGTTGGAGGACTAATTATAGCCGGCGCAGGATACAGCGGACTTTTTTGGGTAGATGGGATCACTTGTTTTCTTGCCGGGATGCTTCTTCTAAGATTACTTCATCCTAAAAAGGCCCTTCAAAATCCTACTGAAATTTTCCTCCAGCCAAAGGCTGTGCTTAAAGACAAACCTTATGTAGTTTTCATAATGGCGATGATCTTATTTGGGTTCATCTTCATCCAGTATTTTTCTACTATGCCCCTGTATTATGCAGACAGGTATTTCTTAACCGAATTTCAAATAGGGTTACTATTAGGATTTAACGGGTTCATGATCTTTCTGTTGGAAATGCCTCTTATCAAGTTTCTTGAAGGCAAAGCCAAATCACATTTATTCCATGTAATTTCAGGTAGCATCCTTGTTGGTCTAAGTTTTTTGGTGATCAATCTTACCGGCTGGGCGGGAATTCTTATCGTAGCAATGTTCTTTCTCACCCTGGGTGAAATGATCGCTTTCCCCTTCTCAAATAGTTTTGCTTTAAAAAGGGCTGAAGGTGGTAAACAGGGTTCTTATATGGCTCTATATAGTATAGCCTTCTCTATAAGCCACATCTTTGGACATAACACCGGGATGCAACTCATTGGAAAATTTGGTTTTGAGGTTACCTGGTACGTTATGTTGGCCCTAAGTCTTGTGGCCTGCAGCCTGCTATTTTATGCCGTCTCGATATTAAAAAAAGATTTGCCGCGCGTAAGTAATCAGGTTTTATAATACTTTGATTCTCCCAGATATTCGTGAATGATCTTGTTGTATTCCGGGCTAAGTTTTAAGTCCAGGGTACGCGGGATGTTATATAAAGCCTCCAGGTCATCATATCCTGTTTTCAATAGATCTTCGAGATATAACAGCGCGGTGTAGTAATCACCGTCTCCTGCACTTATCGAGATAATATTAAGGTATCCCTCCGGGTTCTCCTTATCAAAAATAGTTTGGAGAATAGCAGTAAATACTAACCTGTCATTGGAAGTTCCATTTTCCTGAAGGTCATCAAAGGAATTGTTTGCCAGTGCCCGTAACAAACCTTGTACTCTGTGAGCCATTTCAGCTTCTGCACTGTTTTGACTTTGCTGCAGCTCCTCCAATTCTTTAATTTGCTGGTTCCACCACCCCAGGTTTTCAAAATTTGCTCTAAACACATCCTCATTAAAAAAATAAAGATATTGCTCCCTATATTCATTTTCTTTATTGGCAGCACGGTTATACTGTCCCCTTTGATCCCGAAATATTTTGGTACGGCTTATATCCTTTATACGTTGCTCCAGTTCCTGCTTCTTTCCATAACGGGAATATTTATCCAGCATTTTGCTAAGAAGCGCATGGGATTTATAATCCTGCCTGGTCCTCCGCAGCCTTTCTGCAGTTTCAAGCTCTGCTGCATATAATCTTTCAACCATTCCGGGATCTTTAGCCCTCAAACCCTTATCCATTGCCTGCAAGGTAAATGTGCCAAGGGCATTGGAGATCATTTCAAACTCCGGCCATTCCTCGCCTCCGTTGTAGTTATAAGTATGTGCCTGGAATCCCTGTTTTCGAAGATAACTGGCAGTTTCATCAAGAAGTCTATGCCGGTAATCATTATACCCAGCAAGTCCCACAAACGAGAATTTAGCGCCTTTTTCAATAAAATCTGCATTAACCCATGCATCCCCCACAGCCATTACTCCCTGGACATTGGAATAAACTGCCGGCATTACACTAGCCACTCTTCCTCCATCATTAAAACCTGCCATATATATTAGATTGGCATCTACGGGAATCATATTCAACACTCCATTAAATAACCTGGCGGCTACTCTTGTATTATTGAGCAGGCTTTCATTTTTGTTTATGTTTTCAGAAGCTACTATTACATATCCCTGCTCTTCCCCGGCTTGCCTGAACAATTGTGTCGCCGCCCGGGCTCGCCCCTCATGATCAAAAACAAAAATTACAGGCCATTTTCTGTCGGTAGAAAAATCATTAGGTAAATATAGCGAGTAAGTCTCTGCAATGCTGTCATTAACTGGAATGGAATCCATTACGGCTCCTTTCGTTAATGTCATTTCCTGAGCAAAGCCAAACTGGATAATTAAAAATAGTAGTAGAAAAAACCCGTTTTGTTTCATATACCTTAATTTCATCTACTAAAAATAGGGTTTTAGCAGGAAACAAAAAAAAGACTTCCCTTTAGAGAAGCCTTTTTATGAAAAATTTATCGCGAAGGATTACTTTTTAATCCGTTCCAATCTCATATTTTCAGTTCCGGAGAAGAAAAATCTTGCCAATACAGAAATAACCAGTAGGTCTGCAAAGATTAAGAATAATACCCTTACCACTTCAATACCGGAAAAACTAATTCCAATAAAACCTAATAATCCTGTCAAGGCTGTTAATACCAGAAATAATATAATGTGCTTTTTCATAACTTTTATTTTTATCTAAAGATAACTTCCTATATGTCGCACACTTATTAAAATAATTACAATTGAAAATTCTTTAACTAAAGATGGTTGAAATATTACAAATTTGTTAAAGAATTAATTCATAAAATAAAAAGTTTTTAAACCTCTTGAGTCGATTGAAGTTCAGACATCTGGAGAATAATTTGTCATTAAATATAAAAGCTTATCTTTGCCCGCTGTTGCAATCTTCTCCGGCAACATTTAATAAAGCCTGCCGTCAAAAATTAATCTGGCAGCATTTATAATCAATACATGACATTTACACAATTAGAATTAACAGAGCCTTTACAGAAGGCAGTTCAAGAGGCGGGATATAAAAATCCTACTCCTATACAATCACAATCCATACCTGCAATTTTAAATGGCAGGGATATTCTGGGCTGTGCCCAAACAGGTACAGGTAAAACCGCCGCTTTTTCTATTCCTACCATACAACTGTTAAGCAGGAATGGCAATACTAACAACCGGAAACGCGCGGTACGAAGTTTAATATTAACTCCCACCCGCGAACTTGCAATCCAAATTGGCGAAAGCCTTGCTCAATACGGCTCTTTTAGTCCTTTGAAACATTTGGTGATCTTTGGCGGGGTTCCTCAACACTCCCAGGTGCAAACCCTTAAACAAGGTGTAGACATTTTGGTAGCTACTCCGGGAAGATTACTGGACCTTATGGACCAGGGTTATATCTCCCTGTCCCAATTAGAGATCTTTACGCTTGATGAGGCAGACAGGATGTTGGATATGGGATTTGTTCACGATGTAAAAAAGGTTATTAAAAAGATCCCTGCAAAGAGACAAACACTTTTCTTTTCTGCCACAATGCCGGATGCTATCCTGGACCTTGCCAACAGCATCCTTACCAATCCGCTTAAAGTTGAAGTTACCCCGGTTTCTTCCACTGCAGAGATGATTGGCCAGGAGGTTTATTTCATAGATAAATCCAATAAAAAGAATCTTCTTTATGATATTCTGAAAAATGGCAATGATGACAGGATTCTTGTTTTTACAAGGACAAAGCACGGCGCAAATAAGGTGGTAAAAGATCTCATAAAAGTGGGAATTAAAGCTGAAGCAATTCACGGAAACAAAACGCAGAATGCAAGACAGAAGGCTTTAAAGAATTTTAAAGACAAATCTACCAGGGTTCTTGTTGCTACAGATATTGCTGCAAGAGGAATCGATATAGATGAACTGGCCTTGGTGGTAAATTACGAGATCCCCAATATTTCTGAAACTTATGTTCACAGGATTGGAAGAACAGGACGTGCAGGCGCAAGTGGAAAGGCTATTTCCTTTTGTGACTTTGAAGAGAAAGCTTATCTTAAAGATATTCAGAAATTAATTGACCAGAAGATCCCGGTGGTTGAAAATCATCCATATCCTATGGAAAATTTTGAGATCCCGGAGAAAAAACCTCAGCAAAGAAGACCGGCAAGAAATCCACGTCCGCAGGGAGCAGGAAATTCAGGATCAGGTAAATCACAGGGCAATAGAAGATTTGGAAGATCAAAGAATAAATAAAGGACATTCAGAAAATTATTTCGGTGATTACCGGGATTTCTGGTGGAACCGGGAATTCCTGGATATGACAGCACAACGGCTGGAGCTCAATACCATGAGCTCTATGCTGGATGTTGGCTGCGGGAATGGTCACTGGACCCGTATTCTTGCACCTTATCTTGAAGAAAATGCGAGCGTCACGGCCGTAGATAGTGATCCCAGGTGGTTCCGTGAAAATAAAGACCTGGAAGAATTCTTTGCTAAATCCTCTCAAAACTTTGAATTGAAGGAAGGAGATATACAACGTCTTCCTTTTCCCGATGATTCATTCGATCTTGTTACCTGTCAAACTGTACTTATTCACGTTCCCGATCCTGCAAAGGCGATTTCAGAAATGAAGCGGGTTGCAAAACCGGGAGGTACAATTCTTTGTGTAGAACCCAACAATATCGTGCAAAGCCTTATTAAGACTTCTATGACCAAAAATGAATCTGTCGAGGAAACTTTGGACCATATTAAATACAGGCTTATCATTGAAAAGGGAAAACGAAAGATGGGACGGGGGGACAATTCCCTGGGAGATCTTTTACCCGGAATGTTTGCTGCACAAGAGCTTAAAAATATAGAAGTAAGATTGTCCGATAAAGCTATTGCCATGTACCCTCCTTATGACAATGAGGAGCAACTGGCAACCTTAAAACAGTGGATGAAAGGCAGTTCCTGGAAATCTAACACCCAGAAGGACATTGATTTTTTTAGTGCTGCAGGCGAACAATATATGCCGTTCTACTTTGAATATCAGGAAAAATATGCTAACCGTGATGCTCATATTATGGGTGCCCTCCAACGGGAACAATACCACGCCGGCGGTGGTTCCCTTATGTACCTGGTAAGCGGGAAAAAATAGAAAATTCATCACAAACCCTGCATTCCTTTTTTGGGCGGGTCTCTCCCACGAGCACACCATTTTTTATAATGTAATTACAACATTCTACAAACCCTTGCTGCAACAATTTGCGGCCACGCTGTACCCTGGATTTGGCTCCACTTAGGCTAATATTAAATTCCCTTGCAATCTCTTCCTGCTTCTTCCCCTGAATATCGAGAATAAGGGCATCCCGGTAGATCTCAGGCAGTTTTTTAATTATTGGTATAAGACAATCATTGGGAGAATGTCGAGTTGAATCTTCCGGTGTATTTACAGAGAGATCAATAGAAAATTCATTGGAACTTTTGTTTTTTCTGTAATGATCTGTCACTGTATTTCTCGCAAGCGTAAAAAGCCAGCTTTTTAAAGCCTCTCCCTCCTTAAGTGATTCCTTTTTTAAATGCACCTTCACAAACACCTCCTGCAAAACGTCCCACGCAAGTTCCTTATCCTTAACTTTACTTAAGATAAAATGGTATAAATCTTTAGAGAAAAGCGACCAAATATTTTCTGTTTTCATTATTGAAAAAGCCCTTCCTCTTGGAAGGGCATATTAAGGATTAACAACCACAATCATTACAGCCACAGTCTACACAGCCGCAGTCCATGCAATTTCCTGTCGAGCAGGATTCGCATTCACAATGACAATTTTTTCCTGGATTTTCCATTTTAAAAGATTTAGTATTCATTAATAAGACGGAAAAATCTCAATAAAGATGCAGGAAATTGAAAGTTTTTAAAAAAAATTTTATGACCTTTTTCTCAAAAACCCGCCATCAATTTTTTATCCCCTCCTTTTAATTGGACCCTGGTCTACCACACTGGAAAGAATTATGTGCGTTTTTGTTTCTCCATAGGTGATAAGCTTATCAATGAATTCCTCCAAATGGGCCTGATCATATAGAACGACCTCCATAATAATATTTTCATTTCCGGTTATCCTGTAACAGTTGATCACTTCTTTAAATTCTTTTACTTTTTCCAGAAATGGCTTCAACCTTCCCATAAATGCACGTAAAGTGATCACAGCTTTAAGTTGGTGTCCTGTTTTATTATAAGAGACCTGGGCTTTATAACCCTTAATGATCCCCGCATCTTCCATCTTTTTAACCCGCTCTGCCACTGCAGGAGAGGAAAGCCCCACTTGTCTGCCAATTTCAGAAAATGATTGCCTGGCATTTTTTTGAAGGGCATTGAGGATTTGCCAGTTAAGTTTATCTACAGGCATATTTAAAGAATATTCTAGTTTAGGTTTTAAATTTAAGGAAAACTTATTGATCCACATTAAATCTCAAGGAAGCTTCTGTATTAATTAAAGTAATTTTAGTATGCTATAAGAAAGAAGTTTTCAAAATGGAACACCAGGATTTAACAAATTTACCGGTTTATAAAAAGGCGCTGGAGATCTTCAAGGTTTCCCGGGCAATCGCATACAATATTGGTAATAGCGATCACATACTGGAAATGTCCTATTCTGCCAATGAAAATAAAAGGGTTGCAGGTGAAATAGTAACAGCATCGTTACAACTGGTACCGGCTCTTGCGGCTTTGCAAAATTCTTCCTGCAGTAATTTGCAACTTAAAAAAGCTAATACTATTAGAAAATCTGCCAGAAAGATTTTGGCCAAATCCCGTAAAATGGAATATCTTTCAAAAAGGGAAAAGGAAATTTTACTTCTGCTTAAAAAGGAAATAAGACAATTCGAAGGTTTATTTACTCAATGGTATCTCCAGTTGGAATATCGGGATCGTCCTAATTAATTAATCCTGTACCTTAAGGTAATAAAAATGCCAGCTTCACCCCTTCAATAAACATGCTTGTACCTATAATGGCAATGATCAAACCCATGATCTTTTCAATTACCACGATCTTATTTTTTCCAATAAATCTTACCAGATAATCACTTGAAATAAAAGCCAGGTAGTTAAGCCACATAATTAATGCTACCATAGCCACAATAATCCCCAGCTGTAGGTAACCTGCATTGGTAGTGAAGTTCATTGCGGTCACGATTGTACCGGGACCAGCAAGAATTGGAATAGCAAGAGGGGAAACAGAAATACCTTCATTAAAGTTGATCTCTGTCTGGTTATCGATACTGGATTCCTGGGCCCTTATCATTTCAAAACCAACAAAAAATATCAGGATCCCTCCGGTTATTTTAAAGGCCGGAATTGTAATTCCAAATAACTCGAAAACATACTTTCCAATTATAATAAAACCTGTAACTATTACAAAGGCAGTGAAAGTTGCTTTTTTAGAAATATTCTTTTTGGTAACCCTGTCGGCTTGCTTGGTTAAACTAAGAAAAATGGGAATATTCCCAACCGGACTGTTAATCGCGAAGAACCCTGTAAAGACTGCTATAGTAAATAACCAATAATTTTCCATTGAAGTAGGCCAACAGGTAAATTCCTGTAAATAAAATTTTTGGCAAAGCTAAGGGGAATTTTAATTTTTCCCAATAAGAGTGTACTTTTAAATTTCAGATAAAAAATATGAGCCGAGACAAACTTCAAAAGATGCCGCTTTTTCAAAAGTCAATGGAGATCCTTGAGATCGTAGACCGTATAGCGGACCTGGTTCCACCGGAAAAAGAATTTCTAAAGGAGGTAGCAGAATTCATGCGGGCAGATGCCACACAGATCCCTGCAAAGATCGCGGGTGCTTTTGGAGAGGTGCCCTATGACCTAAAAATGGAAAATGCTACAATTATAAGAAAGAACGCGATGCAAATCTACGTACAATGCAACAGCTTCTTTATGGAAGAGGATTTTAAGGAAACCGAATATCTAAAAATGCTTCGGAATGAGATCGAGGAATTCCGGGTGCTGTTTGCGGAATGGGTGAAGACTTTTGATCCCTGGGATTATTACATAGACAGGTGGGGGTTGTTCAATCCGCCTGGGGTGAATTATGATGATAAGGATCCCGATAAGGATATTCCCTTCAATGATTTTTTGGAAGGAGATGATGATGATGATGATGATAATTAACATCATTGTTGTCCGGTGAAAGAGTCTAGACCGCGGCTACTGGAGTCTAGAACCTGGACTAATATATGAGTCCCAGGCCCTTTGGTTGAGGTTGGTATGTCCTCTCACTATACTAAGGAAGGGTTAAGTAAAATTTGACATATTTTAATCGGACAACAAGGGATTAACATCTCTAAATTGAGGAAACTAATACGATTTAATTTTTTCAAATCCTTTCAAACTTTTGCAAACAAAAACGGCTTTCTTGCGAAAGCCGTTTTTTTATTCTCCTATGAGATAAACTATTTACATATTTCTCCTGTACTGTCCGCCAACTTCAAACATCGCCTTTGTGATCTGTCCCAGGGAACAAACTTTGGTTGCTTCCATAAGAACTTCAAAAATATTCTCGTTCTTAACAGCAGCTTCCTGAATTTTTTCCAGAGCTGCTTCAGCTTTATCGGCTTTTGCCTTATGCAGATTCTTTAAAGTAGTGATCTGGTATTGTTTTTCCTCCTCTGTAGCGCGTATCACCTCTCCAGGAGTAACCGTTGGGGAACCTGTGGAGCTAAGGAAAGTATTTACCCCAATTATTGGATAATCTCCATTGTGTTTCAAAGTTTCGTAATACAGGCTTTCTTCCTGGATCTTGCTGCGCTGATACATGGTTTCCATAGCACCAAGTACTCCTCCCCTTTCGGTGATCCGGTCAAATTCTTTTAAAACCGCTTCTTCCACCAGTTCTGTAAGTTCCTCAATTATGAAAGCTCCCTGGATTGGGTTTTCATTTTTGGTAAGCCCGAGCTCCTTGTTGATAATAAGCTGAATTGCCATGGCCCGTCTTACTGAAGCTTCAGTAGGGGTTGTAATGGCTTCATCGTATGCATTTGTATGCAGGGAGTTACAGTTATCGTAGATCGCATACAAAGCCTGTAAAGTGGTTCTAATATCATTAAAATCTATTTCCTGCGCGTGTAATGAACGGCCGGAGGTCTGGATGTGATACTTCAGCATCTGGGCACGGGCGTTTGCTCCGTATTTGTGCTTCAGTGCTTTTGACCAGATCTTTCTGGCTACCCTTCCTATTACGGCATATTCAGGATCGACTCCGTTGGAAAAGAAGAAAGAAAGGTTAGGTCCAAATTTATTGATATCCATCCCCCTGCTCAGGTAATATTCCACATAGGTAAATCCATTGGCAAGGGTCAAAGCCAACTGTGTAATTGGATTTGCACCAGCCTCAGCAATATGATATCCGGAAATTGATACTGAATAGAAATTACGCACCTGCTTCTCGATAAAGTATTCCTGCACGTCTCCCATTAACCTCAATGCAAATTCCGTAGAGAAAATACAGGTATTTTGTGCCTGGTCTTCTTTTAGAATATCGGCCTGCACTGTTCCCCTTACAACATTCAGGGTTTTTGTTTTAATCTCATGGTAAACATCTGCCGGTAAAACCTGGTCTCCGGTAACTCCCAACAACATTAATCCAAGTCCGTTATTGCCTTCAGGTAATTTCCCCTGGTAGGATGGACGGTCTACTTCTTTATCTGAATAGATCTTTTTTATCTTTTCTTCTACTTCCTTCTCAAGGCCATTTTCCTTTATGTATTTCTCACATTGCTGATCTATGGCCGCGTTCATAAAAAATCCAAGCAGCATTGGCGCAGGACCATTGATGGTCATACTTACTGAAGTAAGGGCGTGAGCAAGATCAAATCCGGAATAAAGTTTTTTGGCATCATCCAGGCAGCAAATAGAAACCCCGGCGTTACCAATTTTCCGTAGATATCCGGCCTGTGATCCGGATCATTTCCATAAAGGGTAACCGAATCAAATGCCGTAGAAAGCCTTTTGGCAGGTAATCCCATACTTACATAATGGAAACGCCTGTTGGTGCGCTCCGGT
>DATHWA010000358.1:0-2837 GCA_035461025.1 Gillisia sp.
TTTTTTAATTTGCTTTCAAACTGCCCGGAACTGGTCAATGATTTTAAGTATCCGGACTTGGGAGTGAAATTCTTTAAAAAATTGCCGGTGCTATTTGTAGGTGGAGAGGGCGCGAAAGTGGTTATGCACTACGATATGGACCTGGCTAATAATTTCCACTTTAATTTTGCAGGGAGAAAGAAGGTAATACTTTATCCGCCGGATCAAACCAGGTATCTTTATAAAGTGCCGTATTCCATTGTGAGTATGGAGATCATCGATATGGATAATCCCGATCTGGAGAAATATCCGGCTCTTGCAATAGCCAAAGGTTATGAGGTTATTCTTGAACACGGGGATGCGCTTTATATACCAAGCAAATGGTGGCATTTTATAAAGTATGAAACCCCTTGTTTATCCTTAACTTTGCGTTCGCTACCAACCTCTCCCGGCAAGATCCTTGAGGTGCTGAATAGTTTGGTAATTACAAGAAACTATGATAACTTAATGAGGAAACTCAAAGGGCAGGCCTGGATAGATTATAAAAATGACAAAGCAGTTAAAAGCACCCATAAGTTTGCAGGAATTGATAAATAAATGATAGAATGAAATTAGCTGAAATTCCAAGGGAGAAAAAGATATCCAAGGCGGACTTTATTGAAAAATATTATAAGCCACAAAAGCCTGTGGTCATTGAACAACTCATAGATAACTGGCCGGCTTATGAAAAATGGGACCTTGATTATATTAAAGAAGTCGCCGGAGAAAAGCTAGTGCCTTTATATGATGACAGGCCTATAAGCTCAAAATATAAATTCAACGAGCCGCATCTTAAAATGAAGATGGCAGATTATATTGATCTCCTAAGATCAAAGCCAACCAAATACCGCATATTTCTTTACCACTTGATGAAGGAGGTGCCGAAGCTTCAAAAGGATTTTGATTACCCTAAAATTGGACTCAACTTCATTAAGCAGTTGCCAATGTTGTTTTTTGGAGGGGAGAATTCTACGGTGTTTATGCACTATGATATAGATTTTGCCAATATCTTCCATTTTCATTTTCATGGAAAAAAGGAATGTATCCTCTTTGCGCCCTCACAAACCCGGTATTTATATAAGGTTCCCCACGCTTTGATCTCACGGCAGGATATCAATTTCAGTAGTCCCGATTATCAAAAATTCCCCGCCCTGAAAATGGCAGAGGGATATATAACGGAATTAAAACATGGGGAAGCGCTTTATATGCCGGAAGGTTACTGGCATCAAATGACTTACCTTACGCCCGGATTTTCGATGAGTCTGCGTGCAGCTCCACGAAACCTTACCAATTTATCCAAAGCCGTTTATAACCTGGCTTTTATGCGATATTTTGATAATTATATGAGAAAGATGAGGGGGCAAAAGTGGATAGATTATAAGAATGAGCAGGCGATTGTGAAAACCCACAAGAAGAATAAGATCAAGGTATAAGATCCCTTGCCGCGTCATAAACGAGATTAGATTCGTAGCCCTTCCGAAGGAGAAAATCGGCGAGTTTTTTTCTCTTTTTAAAAGGATCTGTTTCTTTTATAAGCTCCAGTTTTTTGTCTGCTACTTCGTATAAGGTTTTTAGATAATCCCTTTCCTCGATTTCGGTAAAAGCCAGTTTAATTATGGGAGAAGAGATTTCCCTTGCCTTGAGCTCCTGGTTAATTTTGATCCTTCCCCATTTTTTAATTCGGAATTTCCCACGTACAAAACTCCTGGCAAAGCGCTCCTCATTAAGGAAATCCTCCTGCATAAGCTTGATGATGATCTGTTCCTGTGCGGCTGGGATCATTCGCATTTCCCTAAGCTTTTCTTCCACTTCCTTGTGTGATCGGTCTCTGTAAGCACAATACTGCATAAGCTTAATGGTAGCTTCTTTTACAGTGTAGGATTTTTGTTCAGGACTGGATTTCATCTCGTCAAAGATAAATATTTCCTGAAGAGAGAGGTGTTCTCTACATCTGCATTATGCTGAAGAAAATTATTCAGGATACCTTGCTTCTATGACAAGACTTTTTCCTTTAGAGGTAAATCTTTTTGCATTTTCTATTTCTTCTGAAGGTACGGAGGATTCTGTGATACTTAAACCGGGAAAGGTAGTTTCTGAAAGTTCAAGGACAAGAGTCCAGGTTGGATCCTTCTGATTGATTTCAATATGCAACCTGCCTTCCTTTTTTTTATAAATTATATCAAGTTCATTCTCTGCTATATGAACATTTTCGAGAGAAGCCTCATCCCAGGAGGATGGCATAAGTGGGGTGATGGTCACCTTTTTTTCAGAAGCCATGGGATCAATTCCAAAAAACTGTTTTATGATGGGTACCGCAAAGCTGTATATGTTCCATGCCTGTACTACCATTCCATAGTCGGGGCTTACCTCATACATACTTCCCGGCAGGGCATAACTAAAACTTCTCGTCATTCGCTGCAGGTAATCCAGGGCCTTATCAGGATTTCCGTAGTTGTTTTCAGCTATTGCCTGTACGCCTGTTGGTAAGGTCATAACAGCCCCTGTATAGGAAAAAGCTTTACTTCCCTTAAAGGAACCTTCATCTGTACCCGCGAGTGAATCCCGATCAATCCCGGTAACGAACACGCCAAATGGGTTTACGAATTTTTCAGCCGTGGCAAGCGCCTTCCGGGCCTGGGTGGTATCTGCTATTTTCATTTCCATCGGGGTGTTTACAACCCAATTGTGGTGAAGTACAAATGGTTTTGCCTCTGAAGAAGGGTTTTTCTGAATAAATTTCTTTGTTTGCTTTAGTTCTTTAACTGCCCAGGGTTTGTTGAGAGTATCTGCTCTCACGATGGCATCTTCTATTAGACGTA
>DATHWA010000359.1:0-2691 GCA_035461025.1 Gillisia sp.
TATGGGGCCCACTTATATAAAAATGGGACAACTTCTTTCCACCAGGCCGGATCTTTTACCTGACGCTTATTTACAAGCCCTGGCGACATTGCAGGATGATGTGCCATCTATTTCTTATAAAGAAGTCCACGAAATTGTGGAGGAGGAAATAGGTACCAGGATCTCTAAGGCCTTTTCCTTTTTTGATGAAGAGCCTCTGGCGAGCGCATCTATAGGGCAGGTCCATAAAGCAACTTTGCGTTCCGGAAAACCCGTGGCAGTGAAAGTTCAAAGGCCCGGTATAAGAAAGCAATTCCTGGCAGATCTGGATACGCTTAAAGAACTGGCTGCCTTTGCTGTAAAGCATACCAAAGTTGCCAGAAAATATGCTTTTGATGATGTGCTGGAAGAATTAAGGCATATTCTCCTTCAGGAACTGGATTACAACAGGGAGGCGCAGAACTTAAAAACCCTGGGCAGCAATCTTAGTGAGTATAAAAGAATTACAGTGCCGCAACCCATTATGGATTATTGTACTTCCAAAGTTCTTACGATGGAGTTTATAACCGGCACAAAGATCACTTCCATCTCTCCACTAAAACAAATTGAAAATGACCTAAGCCCCCTGGTGGACGAACTTGTTGATGCTTATTTAAAACAATTGATCACAGATGGATTTGTACATGCAGACCCTCACCCCGGCAATGTGCAATTAACAGATGATAATAAAATAGCTCTTATAGATCTGGGTATGGTGGCACGCTTCACCCCCAATATGCAGGAGAAGTTATTACGGCTCCTTATTGCCCTTAGCCAAAATGACGGGGAAGAATGTGCAGAAGTACTTCTTACTATGAGCGAGGCAACAGAGGAGGCAGATATTAAAACCTTCAGGACCACGATCAATCACCTTGTTATGGACAGCCAGCATACCAGAGCGAAGGAGATGCAAACAGGTAGATTATTGATTCAAATGAACCGGGTGGCAGCCAATAATGGAATTCACATTTCTGTTGAAATAAATATTTTAGGAAAGATCCTCCTTAACATGGACCAGATCGTTGCAATTCTGGAACCGGAATTTGACCTTCGGAAGGCAATTCGCCAACACGTGAATAAAGTGATGCGCACCAAGATGTATGAGGAGCTAAAGCCTGAAAATCTTTTCGGGATTATGCTGCAAGCAAAAAATCTTGCAGAAAATTTACCGGACAGGCTCAATAAGATTTCCGAAAACCTTGCAGAAAATAAATTTAAAATAAAAATTGATGCTATAGATGAAAAACGGTGGACAGATGGTTTTCAAAAAGTTGCAAACAGGATCACCCTTGGTATTATTATAGCTGCCACAATTATAGGTGCTTCTATGTTGATGAGCGTGCCTTCTCCGTTTATGATATTGGGATATCCCGGGCTGGCAATTATCTTTTTTCTCATTGCGGCAGTTGGAGGAATTCTTTTGAGCTATCACATATTATTTAAGGACGAGTAGGGTAAACTGAAAAAAAAGTCTCAATTTTAGGCTTTTAAACCATATTATATCCCCTATGAAATATTTATTAGTGGCCGTTTTAGGTCTTTTTTCCATTACCTCAAATTCCCAAAACTTAAAATTACCTGTTGATACTACAGTTGTAACCAATCATACCGTTGCTATTAAGGGAAAAAACATCAATTACTCTGCACAAACAGGAACTCAGCCGGTCTTCAATGAAGACGGGGAGGCTGTTGCAAGTTTATTCTACACTTACTATAAGAGAAGTGGGATACAAAATACTGAAAACCGTCCACTTGTGATCTCCTTCAATGGTGGGCCCGGTTCTGCCTCGGTATGGATGCACCTGGCTTATACCGGCCCCCGGGTTTTAAAAATTGACGATGAAGGTTTTCCTGTACAGCCTTATGGGGTGAAAGCAAATCCGAATTCTATACTTGACATTGCAGATATTGTTTATGTGAATCCGGTGAATACAGGTTATTCAAGATTAATTGAAGAAGGTGATAAAAAACAGGACCGGAAGGATTTCTTTGGTGTTCAGGCAGACATAAAATACCTGGCCGGCTGGATCAATACTTTCGTTACCAGGAACAACAGGTGGTTATCACCTAAATATCTTATAGGTGAAAGTTACGGAACTACAAGAGTTTCCGGGCTTGCTCTGGAATTGCAGAACAGCCACTGGATGTATCTAAACGGGGTGATCCTTGTATCTCCTACTGAAATTGGTATCGAACGTGGAGGTCCTGTTGAAATTGCCAACAGGCTACCATATTTTGCCGCTGCCGCGTGGTATCACAACAAGCTCCCGGCGACTCATCAAAACAAAGATCTCGATGAGTTATTACCCGAAGTCGAGGAATACGCTATTAACACGGTATTACCTGCATTAGTTAAGGGCGGATTTACAGACACGGCTAAAAAAGAAGAAGTAGCTGCGCAGATGTCACAATATTCCGGAATTTCTGAAAAAGTATTACTTCAAAATAACCTTGCTGTACCTTTCAGGTATTTCTGGAAGGAGCTTTTAAGAGAAGACGAGGGTTACACGGTTGGCCGACTGGATTCCAGATATCTTGGGTTAGATTCCAAAGATTCGGGAGATTCTCCCGATTATAATTCAGAATTGACTTCCTGGTTGCACTCCTTTACACCTGCGATAAATTATTACCTGCAGGAGGAGCTTAACTTTAAAACAGACTTGCGCTACTATA
>DATHWA010000360.1:0-9102 GCA_035461025.1 Gillisia sp.
TCTACTTCTTTAATCGGAGATAACAGTGATTATTAAATTGACTGTAGATTGGCCCTAAAATTATCTGTTATCAGTTCCTGTATGTGGGGAGTTTAATTTCTGTTCTATTTCTGCAAGTTTCTCAAGATCGCGTTTGTTTTCAAGCACATTTCTAGCATCTTCCAACAAGGTGTTTATCTCTTTTCTAATGATCTTTTTGTGCGACTCATGAGTATCCTGCAGCTGAAGGTAGCGGAACAATAAAGACAGTTTTTGAATGATGATAATATCATGTTTGCAATATGTTCTAATTGCAGCCATAACATTATATAGCAATTCTTCAAAATCTACTGTATTAAATTTTATATAGGCTATGTTATCCTGTGAGATAATATTATGATCCTTTTTCTGAAGCCGAAGAGCAAACAATTCAGTAAGATAATCAATTCCGTTTATTGCGGTACCGGGATCATTGATGCCCGGCGACATCGCCTTTACAATTATTTCTGTAATTTGTTTGAAGGCAAGTACATAATTATCGCTTACCATCTCCCCCCGGGAAAAATTGAATTGTGACAGGATATCTTTTACAACTTTTTTATCCAGCTCCTTATCGGTTTTAAAGATCGCAATGCCTTTTAGGATAAATGCTCCCTGCACAGGCAGGATATGCACCTTTATTTCGTTTTCTTTACAAATTTCGATAAGGTTATCCAAAGCGACATACTGCAGGTTCCCGCTTTTCTCGATATGGTAGGGATACCAGTCCCCGGTCGAGGGGAAATAAAGGTCTGCATCCTGTTCATCCTCAATAAGTTCAGATAATTTATTTTTTGCAACAAGATATATCCTGTCCAGGATCTTGCTTATTTGGATCTTTTCAGAAATATTATGGATGAAAAAGATAAAAGCATAAATGCATACAACGGTTAAAAGAATTCCCATAAGAACCGAAAATCCCGGAATTTCAAATCGGTCACTTTGGGGTCTAATTGAAAAGAGCACAAAGATGCAGTAGAGGATGGTCCCGAGATAAATTCCAAGAATGATCTGGTGGGTTTTATCTGAAATTAATCCGGGCAGTAGACGCGGAGAATAATTGCTGGAAGCCTGGCTAAGTAGTAGCATCACCATCGAGAAACTGAAAACCATCATAGAAATAAGTCCCGTAATAATTGCACTTAGGATAGTAAGGGCTGTTTCCCCATTATCTACCACAAGTAAAGGCACATTCTCTGCCAGGTAGCTGGATGATCCACTTTTTTCCAGCAGCATCATTATTAAGGCCATAAGAATCCCGGAAATAGCAAAGACAGTAGGGTAAAAAATGATCTTGTTCTTTATTCTTCTTAGGAGCCCAATAAAGGTTGAGTAGAGTTTTTTCATTCTTTAAAGTTAGATAAATTGCAGGATGAGCCAATACTATAAATCATTAGGAAGGGTTAATAATTTCAGAATTTGACAAAATGACACTATAAATCCTGAGGATTCAGACAGAATGACACGGAATTCTAATTGGAATTTAATTTGCTAAGTAATTCCTGAAAAGCAAAATTTTAAAAACCTTAAAAATAAAAGTTATGAGTTTAATAAAAAGAAATGAGGCCAATTGGCTGCCTTCTGCTTTGGATGATATGTTTAAAGCAGATTGGTTGGGAGGAACAACTAATGTAAATAGTATTGGTACCAGTATCCCTGCTGTAAACATTCAGGAAAGCGACGACAACTTCCTTGTAGCGGTTGCAGCTCCGGGAAAAGCCAGGGAAGATTTTAAGATCGAATTGGATAATGATGTACTAACCATTTCTTCTGAAGAAAAGAAAGAAAATGAAACTTCAGAAAAAACCGGAAGATATACCCGTAAGGAATTCAGTTATAGTACATTTAAAAGAGCATTTAGTTTGCCGGATACTGTAGACAATCAAAAGATCTCTGCTTCCTATAACAACGGGGTGTTGGAGATTAATCTTCCAAAGAGGGAAGAAGCAAGGGTACAGCCAAAAAGAATGATTGAGATTGCATAATTCGAGTTGTTAATTGATTAGTTATAAGCTTAAAAAGCGTCCTTATCAGGGCGCTTTTCTTATGTTCAAAAGGACCCATCTGTTTCCCGCACTTTGAATCATCATAATTTGACCTCCACTAATGGAGGTTAGGGAAGTGTCATTTACTACATCATAGATATCGTCATTTGCAGAGAAAATAAAGGGTTTTGTTTTGGTTCCTTTCCAGGCGATGAGATTAAGAATTCTGCCTTTGTGAAGGTTGGCAGGAGGGATGATGATACTCCCGATGCCGTCGTTGATTCTTAGAGAATAAACATCATCTGTGATTTGGAATGCGCCTGTTGCACTAGTAGTAGAGGAATAATTCCTGATGTTATTATAGGTCCAAATCAGGTTTCCGGAGCTGTTCAAGATTAAGAGCTGTTCATTCGAACCCCTCACTGCGGGGAAAATATATTCCTGCTGTGGGGTGAGTCCTATTCCCAGCCTTCCGGCAAAATATCCCGCAAAGACATTTGCATTGTGATCTCCCTGTGCTATACTGTAGATTCCGTAAATATTTCCCTGACCCTGGCTGGTTCCTATCTGGCTGTAGATCCCATAATTATCACTCCTTGCACCAAATGTTCTTCCTACCCGGTTAAATATCCCATAGATATCATTGGTGCCGGCATTTTGATAGGTCTCTGTAAAAATTCCGTAATGAACGCCATTTCCCTGGCCGCCTACGTTATTTTTCAATCCGTATTTTGTTCCGTTAGTGGCACTCCTATTATTATTAATAATGCCGTAGGTAGTTAGATTATCTGTAGCGGCATTGTTGTTATCTACTTCCAGGCCCTTTTTTATAGCGGCATCTGCAGGTGAGTTTAATACTATTTGCAACTTCGAGGTTAATTCTTGTGTTCCAATACCCACGTTGCCATTACGGAATATAGGTTCCTGAATATTCCCGGGGCTGGTTGTAGTACCGGGTTTATAAAAATTCCCGGCGGCACTTCCCCCTATTGGGGTCCAGGTATTGGTTTGGTTATTCCAGTAATAGAAACCCGATTTATACCCCTGTATATCTGCATCCAGAAATACCAGCATCCCATTTTGATCTGAAGTTGGGGAGGCAGCAGGAAATTTTTTTATCCTGGGAATAAGGATCCCATCTATAGTTTCTGGATTGGCAGGATTAGCCGATATAATATCGACCTGTGCCTTTGGATTGTCTGTTCCAATTCCCACTTGTCCAAAAGCGGGAATTGAAATAAAAACTGCAATTCTTAGTAATAATTTTTTCATTGTAACTGGTTTTTAAACAGTCACAGTAGATCATAAAATTGGTTGGGTCATTCTAATATAACTATTAGTAGTAATGAAGCTCTAAAAGTTAAATCTTCTTTAACCAACTTTATAATTTATTTCTGAAAATCAGGTTATTGCGCCATTGCCTGGGTCTTCTCCTGAAGCATTTTTATCTCATCCCTTAACCGGGCTGCAGTCATGAAATCCAGGTCCTTTGCTGCCGCTTCCATCTCCTTCCGTTTCTCCCGAATTCTTTTCTCCAGCTGATTCTTACTAAAATAAGCCGTTTCTTTCTCGGCTGCTTTAAGGGTAGGGGCGCTTTCGATCTTATATGCCTCTTCTTTCCTTTTTATCAGGGTCTCGTTAAAAGCTTTGACCAAAGCGGTTGGAGTAATATTATGTTTGGTGTTATAGGCAATTTGCTTTTCCCTTCTGTATTCGGTTTGATCCATCGTTTTCTGCATACTATCCGTAATCTTATCTGCATACATGATGGCCTTACCTTCAAGGTGCCTGGCGGCCCTTCCTATGGTCTGGGTAAGGGAACGATTACTTCTCAGGAATCCTTCTTTGTCGGCATCCAAAATAGCTACAAGAGAAACCTCCGGAAGATCCAGTCCCTCCCTAAGCAGGTTTACACCAATTAGTACATCAAAGATCCCTCTTCTCAGGTCGTTCATGATCTCCACCCGTTCCAGGGTATCAACATCAGAATGTATATATCGGCACCTTACGTCTACCCGGGTAAGATATTTAGTTAACTCCTCTGCCATTCTTTTAGTAAGAGTTGTAACAAGAACACGTTGATCTTTCTCTGCCCGTACGTGTATTTCCTCAAGAAGATCGTCTATCTGATTTAAACTAGGTCTTATTTCAATAATAGGATCCAGTAAACCTGTGGGACGAATAACCTGTTCCACATAAACCCCTTCCGTTTTCTGAAGTTCATAATCTGCGGGAGTTGCACTTACATAGATCACCTGATTTTGAAGCGCTTCAAATTCCTCAAATTTTAACGGACGGTTATCCATGGCTGCCGGTAACCGGAAACCGTAATCTACCAAAGTTTCTTTTCTGGACCTGTCCCCGCCGTACATCGCATGTACCTGCGGAATGGTAACGTGGCTTTCATCCACCACCATCAAGTAATCATCCGGGAAGTAATCCAAAAGGCAGAAAGGTCGTGTCCCGGGAAGACGGCCATCGAGGTAACGGGAATAGTTTTCAATTCCGGAGCAGTATCCCAGCTCCCGAATCATCTCCAGGTCAAAATTGGTTCGCTCATCCAGCCTTTTTGCTTCGAGGTGCTTTCCAATGTCCTGAAAATAATCTACCTGCTTTACCAGGTCATCCTGTATCTCTCTAATCGCTCCCTGCAGAACATCCGGGGAAGTAACAAACATATTGGCGGGATAGATATTAAGCCTGTCGTATTTTTCCACAACCTCATTGGTTTGAGGATCAAATGCCTCTATTTCCTCAATGTCATCTCCAAAGAAATGTATGCGGAAAGCATTATCTGCATAACTCGGAAATACATCAACAGTATCTCCTTTTATTCTGAAATTTCCGTGGTTAAAATCTGCTTCCGTTCTGGAATATAAACTCTGTACCAATCGGTGCAGGAATTTTGTGCGGGAGATATGCATATCCTTTTCAATGGAAACCACGTTCTTCTGAAATTCCACAGGGTTTCCAATACCGTATAAACATGAAACTGAAGCCACCACCAAAACATCCCGTCTTCCGCTTAATAGGGAAGAGGTGGTGCTGAGTCGTAGTTTCTCTATTTCCTCATTAATGGAAAGATCTTTTTCTATGTAGGTGCCCGAGGAAGGAATAAAAGCTTCCGGCTGGTAGTAATCATAGTAACTCACAAAATATTCCACGGCATTGTCCGGGAAAAATTGTTTGAATTCTGAATATAACTGGGCAGCAAGGGTCTTGTTATGCGCGAGTACCAGGGTTGGTTTCTGCACCTCCTCAATGACATTTGCCACTGTAAAGGTCTTTCCAGAACCTGTTACCCCAAGTAGTGTCTGGTATTGATCGTTTTTATTGAGTCCGCCTACCAGCTGCTTTATAGCTTGTGGCTGGTCTCCGGTTGGTTTGTAATCTGATTTTATCGTGAACTTCATCTTCTTCTTTTCTTAGCCTCACGAAATTACGCAATAATCCTGCCTATTTAAAACCTGGGAGGCTTTTTCAGCAAATGGAGAACTTTCGGCAGATATTATGACTGGAGAACAACCGGATATAATCTATTGGTTGCCCTAAAATTCTTCAGCATTATTAAAGATCCCGTTTCTTCAGCAAAGCCAGAGACAGGAAAACAAACAGGAAAGTCCAGCCCATAACGATAAGCAATTGATACCAATGTACGCCGTAATCTTTAGTGAATTCAGATCCCAATTGCGTTGCTGCGGCCTGAATGAAATTAAGACGCGAAAAAGGTTCTACAACCAGATTGCTCATCGAAGCAAGGGGAAAGAATTGCATGATATTATCGGCAATAAAATCCGAATCCCTGAAAAGCCTCCAGGTAAGCAGCCCGTACACTATACTTTCCATTATCCACCAGATGAATAAAAATCCGAGGGCGAAAGCAGATCGTTTTACCAGGATCCCAAGGAACATACAGAAGGTGAAAAATCCAGTTAGCTTAATGAAATATGCCACTAAGTATTCCATATCTGAAAAGACGATGGATATTTCATTATAATCTGAAAATGAATATCCAAGGATCATAGTCACAATAAATAAGAATAGAGTGGATATGGCGGAAAAGACCAATACAGTTAGAAATTTGGAAAGAATGAATTCTTTCTTGCTTAACCCGTCGATGAGATTCTGCTTGAGGGTCCTGTTGCTGTATTCATTGGACATCATAGAAACAATGACTATCGCCAGGAATAGCTTTAAAGTGGCAGCGATATAGCTGTTGAAATGCCAGATGAACGGAAAGTTAAAAATTCCCTGATCTGCCAGTCTAAAGGTCATCTGTCCCAGCGGAAATTCTATTGAAGCTATAAGGGCGATAAAAGTGATAAGGATAAAGTAGGTGCCTGTTAGGATCTTTGCAGACCTGCTGTACTTTAGTTTATGAAATTCTATATTGAGTAAACGTAACATCTTAGTTGGAGGTTTGGTTGGTTAATTGCAGGAATTGCTCTTCAAGACTCTCTTTTCTTTTTACGAGATAGGAGAGGACAATACCCTTGCCGAATAAATAGGAGTTAAGGGTTTCCGCGTCCATAGGTTCATCCAGAAAAGCGGTAACAAGACCGTCCTGGTAATTGATCTTACCAATAGCAGGGTGCTCGCTTAAAATTATCTGTAATTTTTCTGCCTCACTGCTTTTCAGTTCAAAGAACCCGTGGCTGGCGTTCATTTCATCTACAGGGCCACTGTAGAGTTTTTCACCTTTTCTAATAATAACCACGTGCGAACAAACCTTTTCCACTTCATCAAGCAGGTGGGAAGCCAGTAAAATTGTGGTTCCCATTGACGCAATTTTTCTTATGATCTCCCTTATCTGATGAATTCCCTGCGGATCCAGCCCGTTAGTGGGTTCATCAAGAATAAGGATCTCGGGATCATTTAAGAGGGCAGAGGCTATAGCAAGCCGTTGCTTCATTCCCAGGGAAAAAGTGCGGAACTTACTGTCTTTCCTGTCAAGTAAACCAACAAGTTCCAGTTTTTCTGAAATCTTTTCCGGGGTAACTCCCTTGATCTTACATACCAATGCCAAATTTTGGGAGGCGGTCATGTAAGGGTAAAAATTTGGGTGTTCTATAATAGCTCCAACTTTTTTCAGGGCTTCATGGGTAGATTCACTCCCGTCAAACCAGTGAAAATCCCCGGAGGTTTTATTAACTACATTAAGCACCATTCCAAGAGTAGTAGATTTACCACTTCCATTTGGACCCAGGATCCCGTAAACATTTCCTTTCTTTATCGTGAAAGAAAGATTATTTACGGCTGTTAAGGATCCATATTTCTTGGTGAGATTATTTAAGGTAAGTATTGTCTCCAATTTTGTTGCTGTTTAAACATGTGACGCCGAAGTTAACGTTTTGTTACAGGAGAACTGAACAGGAATCTGTATTTTTGAAAAAACCCCTTCTAATGGAAGAAAAATTAATGTCCAGGAAAAAACCCTCATTTCCTGTTAACGAAAGATTTCATAATTATCTCGCAAAGTATAACCGAAATACCAAAATTCCGGTTTTTTATGATGACCTGCTTAGGTTCGCCGGATCTATAACTGTTTATGACCGGCATGATGAAGACACCCTCTGGGTGCGCTGCTATTATTCTGATAGTGAAAGAGTAGAAATTGACGACTCCCTGAAACACGTTTATAATATCCTGCACTCAGATGGGAGTGATGAATCTTTGGAGTATTTGAATATAGATGCTATTGACTATTGTACTTTCGGGAATTCAAAACCCTTCAGAGTAAAAGTGCGGAATATCCTTAACGACAGCTATACTTATTTTTACGTAAAGCTGGCCGATGCTTCCAGGATCTATGGGCTGGAGGTGGAGCATATTCTTTCCCCTCACCGTATAAACTTTCTTGTTTATAAAGACACGTTGATTGAGGAACATATTGCGGGAATTCCCGGAGATGTTTTTATAGAAAATGAACTTCCTCTTTGTGATGAAAGAGCAAAGACCCAGCTCGCCAAACAATTTGTTAAGTTTAATGAGCGCTGTATGGTTCGCCTCCTAGGGGATATGCGGTCATACAATTATGTAGTAATTCCTACTCACGATTTTGACCATGTAGATTATACCATACGCGCAATAGATTTTGATCAGCAAAGTTATGAAGGCAACCTAAAGGTTTACCGCCCTCAATTTTTCAAGGAGAATTTTAAGATGGTACAACTGGTAACAGATAAACTTCAGGAAAATTCTATTGAACAGTACAGGAAAGAAGAGCGGTCTCTTTTGGCAAAAAGAATGATCAATGCCAGTACCAGGTTTAAGGAGCTTATACGCTGTATGATTAACGACCACGTATCTACCCAGGAAAATGTAAGACAGCTAAGAAGGGACCTCTATCTTTTTACCAATGATATGAAATTCAAAAGGGCACGCACTATGGGACAGATCCTGCGCACGGCCCTTGAATTTGTAAGGAGAAATTATGAGGATGTTAATACTAAAAGCCAGGTAAACTAGCTTTTCTCTTCCTTGTTGAAATAAACCAGATAGTAATACATCTGTTTTTCCTCATCCCAGCCTTTTTCCACGAATTTCTCGGCAGATTCCGGATTTACGAAATCCATCTTGATCTGGATATTCGTGTCAAGGTTGATCACGTTTTTAATAGATCTTCTGGCCGCCGTAACAGCATTATTGGCAATAGGAAATTCGGTTAAGTCCTCTATCTTGTATTTCGGGGCTTTTTCTGCTTTATAATTATTGAATTCCGGGATTAGGGCCGGGTTGTCAATTACAGAATTCATAAAAGCAGACTCCTCAAATGCATCGTTCTTTGCGAAGTAGTCAACACTTCTGTTCATGAACATTACTTCCTCTTTTTTATCTTCAGCCGGGAAAACAACATCCTTGGCGAAGTTCTGGCAAAATTTCAGGTATTTCTTTGTGTAGAAATTATCATCTGCCAGCACATCTACCCCCAGGAAATTTTCCAGCCAGTATTTCGTGTCATATTTGTTGGAGTCTACTGAAAGTATCTTGTAACCTTCAGCCCTGTTCTTATTGAAGATAAGCGCACCTTTATCCAGCTTGTTAAGGTTTATCCCTTGCTGAATGATCATCTCCAGCACACTACCTTTTTCCTGAAACT
>DATHWA010000361.1:0-8716 GCA_035461025.1 Gillisia sp.
CAGTATGTGATCCAGTTGATTAATCAGGGGATTCTGGAGATACGCTTTCATCAGGGAGGAAGGCTCCTGCTCACTCCACGTGCAAATGCGATCCTTTTTCGGGAGGAACAAGTCAAGCTGGCCCTGGTTGATCAGGTACAAAAGGAAATAAAAGAGACGGCCGACGTCAAAACACAATCAACATTATTCGAAAAACTGAGAAGCCTTAGAACCCGAATTGCTGCTGAAGAGAGTGTGCCGGCTTATATGATCTTTAGTGATGCCAGCTTAAGACATATGGAAGAAAGGTTGCCTGGTTCAGAAAAAGAGTTTTCAGATATCTCGGGGGTAGGTAAAATAAAGCAGGAAAAATATGCGTTCCGGTTTCTTAAGGAGATCTATAACTACCAGCAGGACAAGGGTCCAAAGATTCCCACCCACCTGCAAAGCCTTGAATTATTTAAAGCCGGAGCCAGTGTCGAACAAATAGCCAACCAACGTTTTTTGAAAGAAGAAACAATTGGTTCGCATCTGCTAAAAGGCCTGGTAGCTGGGGAGATTTTAAATACTGAAAGGTTGATTAATACTGAAGAGTTTGAAAAAGTAAAAAGTGCTAACGAATATGTAGGAAGTAGCGAAGCTTTAAAACCCTTGTTTGAACATCTAAATTCCGAGATCCCCTACTGGAAGATCAGAATAGGATTATTCCTTCTTAAGAAGCTGGAGAAAGGCTCAGATGCGCAATCTATCAAAACTATAGTGAGACAAATTAATTTTCGGGAAAATATGAACGAGATGCCTTCAATGAGGCAGGGCCGGGCTTAGAGTTTGACGTGGTAGTTAGAAGGCGTGGGGACCTTGTAACGTGGTGACAAGGTGGACGTGGAGGGGAACAGGAGTTTACAGAGCCCCCCTTTTTGTCAGCTAAGGAAAGGCAGGAGGACGAATATTTCAGGTTCTTTTGCGGCGGAGGAGTATTATAATTTGTATTTCTTCCAAGCAGGAAAAGATTCCCGTAAAAGATTCCTTCCAAAACTGGTCTTCGTAAGAATCCTCACAGGTTTAGCAAACCTGTGAGGATTAGCGTTCTAAGCAGTTTAACTTTTCAAAGCGAGGAAGACCTACCAGGTTGGATCTTCAATGAGAGCACGGTCCTCTTATTTAATTCTAAATCTTGCAAAGAAGAAACCTGGCAGGTCTATATTCCTGTTTACATAGCATCTCAACTCACACTGTAATTTTTCTTTGCACACAACCATTGATCCATTCAACACAGGCTTTTTGTCCCGATAGGGACCATATATGGGTAGAATCAAAATAATAACAATCCCCCCGTGCCTTTAGGTACGGCATATAAATGATCAGCAGATATCTAAATGTATTGTACCTAAAGGCACAAAAATCTCTTTTACGAATTTTTCTACCCATATTAAGTCCCTACGGGACAATATTACTAATATAAAATCCACTTCCTCTTCTAAAGACAAGGATCTCAAAATCAAAACTCATTCTCAGGACAACGAATGGCGGAAGAAAATCCACCCAACATTAGTCCTCGTAAGAAACCTCCCAGGTTAGCTATACCTGGGAGGTTTAGCGTTCCCGGGAAACCGGAAAAACATTCGTGCATTCGTGGCTAACCTTTATCCTAGGATGTTAAATTAATTCCAAACCCCTCCCCAAATAAGGACATTAAGAGGAGAAGGATTACATTTAAGGAAGAACAGTAATTTTATTCAAAATGGACAAGATCATCACCTTAACCGTTAATCCCGCATTGGATGTTTACACTACAGTAGACAAACTGGAACCGGAAAAGAAGTTGCGATGCACGGCTTCAACAAAAGATCCGGGAGGAGGTGGGGTGAATGTTTCCCGGGTACTTAAAAGACTGGGAACAGATGCCCATACGATCTATACCCGCGGAGGGTATACCGGCGAAATTTTCGGTTCATTACTGGATGCAGAAGATATCCACCAGGATGCTCTGGAAGTTAAAAATGATCTGAGACAAAATTTTGCAGTAAGTGAAACCTCCAGCGGAAATCTTTACAGGTTTGGCCTTCCGGGAGCAGAACTGCAGGAAAATGAATGTGAGGCATTGCTGGAAAAAATTAAAAAGGCCGGTGAAGCCGAATTCCTGGTTGCCAGCGGCAGTCTTCCTCCGGGTGCACCGGAAGATTACTACACTCAAGTGGCGAAAGTAGCTTCAGATAATAATCTTAAATTCATTATTGATACCTCCGGGAAAGCTTTAAAGGAAGTATTAGGCGTTGGTGCTTATCTCATTAAACCCAATAAAGATGAACTTTCAGATCTTACAGGAAAGGAAGCCGGCAACCGGGAGGAACAAAAGAAATTATTGCAGGAAGTCCTGGATAATTATAATGTGGAAGTGATAGTGCTTTCTCTAGGACCCGACGGAGCTATCATGGCAACTCAGGACAAGATAATGGAATTTCCCGCTCCCAAGGTGGATTTCATAAGTTCCATAGGAGCAGGCGACAGTATGGTGGCCGGGATGGTTTGCAGCCTCTCCAGAGGAAATGACATTGAAGATGCTGTATTATTCGGTATAGCCTGCGGTAGCGCTACAATAAAATCGCCGGGAACAGAACTTCTTACCCGTGAGGATGCAGAAAAATTATACAGGGAACTTAAGGTCGAAGTGAACGGTTCGTAGGTTTATAATTTGAACCTCCTCACTGTCCGGGCAATTGATTGAATTCAATGGAAGTTATCTCCAGGTTAAGCCAGTTGAAGTCGCCTTCCGGAAGCTTCCAGGTAACCGCACATTTCGCGGGGATCCGGTATCCGGAAAACTCCCGGTATTCCAGAGCTTTAATAAACCAAATTTCCTGTTTGGCCTCTTCCCCTCCTCCATAATACCTCAATGCTTCGAAAGATTCCATATCACCCGCGCCGTTAAAAGTAAAATCTCCGGACACTTCGGTTTGACCAATTCGTAAAGTTGCCTTTGCCGTATACCTCCCTGTTTCTTCCCAGGTGATAAACTCGCATAAAGCTGCTGAAGGAAACCAACATATTTCCCCCAGAAACCTGAGCATGGCACCGGTATTCATTTTCTCCCCGGGACCTTCATCTACTACGGGAACGAGCGACAGAAGTTTAATTAACATCTCCCCGTTCCCATTCATCAATTTATCCCTGCCGTGTAAGGTTATCAAGGGCGCCATCTTTACTTCTGTATCCCAGATAAATGACGGGTTTTCCAGATTTACCACCTGTTGGGCCTCAAAAGACATCCAGTTTCCATCCGGGCTGGTTCGCATTTCCCCGGTTTGCTTTAGATGTCCGTAAGAAATTTCTGGCTTTCCAATTACCCCAGCGGTTTCTAACCATTTAATAACGGCTGGTGGCAGCGATTGAACATTTTCCATAGTCACTACCTCCTTTCCGGGTTCAGTGAGTTCCTTGCGAAAAGTCTCTTTTTCATTTTTCAGCATATCCTTAAAATGAAAATTTCCCAGGGCAGGAATACTAACAATAAGGATAAGAGTATTCAAGATGGTCCCAAATTTTGTATCCTGCCAGGAAATAATAATTAGGCTTTGTGATATTATTACACCGGCAAGGGCGAAGAATGGCCAGTACTTTTTATCGAGTAAAAAAAGTACAACAACCCCCAGAAAGATAATCCCTGCAATAAGCCAAAGCATACCAAGGGATCTGGACATGTGAAGCTCCAATTGTGGAAGAGAAGCCAGTTTAAAAGCTTTGGCAAAACCTATAAAATGTAGAAGCCCATGAAGCAAAAGAAGAACTGTAAACAGAATTTTCATTTCTAAAGGCTGTTTAATTTGTTTTTCTGAAAAGAGAATAGGATCCTAACC
Organism: Gillisia sp.; assembly: GCA_035461025.1. Lineage (GTDB taxonomy): Bacteria > Bacteroidota > Bacteroidia > Flavobacteriales > Flavobacteriaceae > Gillisia. Next base: position 3,834 of record DATHWA010000361.1, read on the forward strand.
AGGATCCAGATTCCCAAAATACCTAATATTAAAAACCCGGAAATTGGTCCAGCAATTTCGGCAGGGTTAAAGATCATTCCATGATCATATTGTAAATATGTGGAAAGGAGGATCACAGGCAATAAGAAAATTATGATACCCAATAATGGAAAAGCAATCTTATAGCCAATTGGATGTTTCTTAAGAATAAGAATGCCTCCCACAATAGAAGCTGGAACAATTATCGCCAGATCCAACGCGTGGGTCACCAATGTGGTATTATGGAAAAGAAGATGCGGTACCCGGTCTCCAACCGCTGCATCAAGAAGAGGTATCCCCCATATAATTAAAGTTAAAACTCCACTAATAATAAGATATATTCCCGGAAATTTATTAGGGAGTTGCTTTACCCATGCTACAGGAAGCTGCACCTCCCGGGCAAGCAAAATGAGAATATAAAATGAAGCTGAAAGCCCTAAAACATATAGAAGAAAAAATTGGTTATAGGAAGCTCCAAATGACAGAGATAAAAATGAATAAAGAAAAAAGCCCATTATAGACATCAGTGCTGGACCGGCAGCTTTTACTTTTCGGTTTACATACAGCAGTAGCAACAGGATTAAAATAGGCACTCCAAAAATCAGCATTACAATGTCCTGGGCAAGGAACCCCAGGGCAGAAAAAACGCTGTCATTTTTATAGATACCACTTCCATATATCTCTATTTCATTACCGTAGATATTTTGAAATCCGCGAGGTTTTGCCGGGAAGGCATTTAAAATTGCAGGCAAAGCACTCGCCAGACCGGTAAGAATTATTATGAGGGAAAGAAAAAAGATGATACCAGAGGTCCTCATTACTTTTTAGATCACTTTAAAAACGTTTAGCCAGCGCCAAACCAATGGAAAAATAGTTTAGTTTGGCTTCCATATTTCCAATTTCCATTCTTATATCCCTGGTTAAGGCTCGATAACGTATCCCGGGACGGAGATGAAAATTATTTCCTATCTCCCAATCTATTCCTCCACCAACCTGCCATCCAAATCCGTGACCTGAATCTACCACCGTGTTACCACGTTGATCTTCAAATTCAAGATGATTGTAAACCGCTCCTCCTCTTAGAGAATAGGAGAGGGAGGAATTTGCAATAGGATGAATGAACTGAAACCCAAAAGTATAACCGGTTTCATCCACATCCAGATTGGAAGCCCCAAAACCACTATCACCGCGAAACTGGTTCCAGCCCCAGCCGGCATAAGCTTCCAGGTGTGGAATAATTTCATAGGCAATTGTTGCTTCAAATCCATAGCCGGTCTTCACCTCTATCCCGGCTATATTCTCCGTTGGGAAATTTACCCCCGGCCTAAACTCAGCTGTCCATCTTTCCTGTGCCAGTCCTGCATTGGTTCCCAAAAACATAACAAGGCCAATAAATATGAGACTTATCTTTTTCATTGGATGCTATTTATATTACACAAAGTTAGAATTCTGTTTTTCAGCAGGATATGATGAATATCAGCTTCAGTAACCTCCCTTCTTTTAAAGATACATAAATTTAAAAATACAGACGATCGATGTAATTTCTTAACATGTATACAAGGTTTAAACTTTTCATAACAGTAACCTTTAGATAAATATAAATATCTAATTTTAACATTTATGGAAGATCACTATCTAGTTTTAGCAGCACTGGGATTTGCTACCCTTATAATGGCATGGCTTCCCTCCATTTCCAAAAAGATAAAAATTAGCTTTCCAATAATCCTTTTGTTCATAGGGTTTGGCCTTTTTTATTTGGGAACCCCTTTGCAGTGGCCGGATCCACTCTGGAGTGACCGGGGTCTAATGTATTTTTCTGAAGCTATTGTTATCATTTCTTTAATGGGTGCGGGGCTAAAGATAGGAGGTGTCTTCTCCTTTACTGCCTGGAGACGGCCTTTGTTGCTTGTTTTCGTCGCAATGCCGCTTACTATGGCTGCCGCTTATTTCCTGGGGGTTTATTTCCTGGCATTTAGTGTACCATCCTCCATTTTACTGGCCGCTATTCTGGCACCAACAGACCCTGTCCTCGCTGCAGAGGTACAACTGGATGAACCAACAAAGGAAAAGGAACCGAAGGATAAAAGAAGATTTACTCTAACTACAGAGGCTGGTTTGAATGACGGGATGGCCTTTCCTTTTACCTATTTGGCTGTTATGGTAGCCCAGGCGGGAGGTTGGGCAGCCCTTAATTTCTCTGACTGGTTTTTGGATAAACTCTTACTAAAGGTAATAATTGGAGTTGTCCTGGGAATTATTATTGGGAGACTTATAGGTTATTTTCTAGACAGATTGCACGTGGTTACCGGAGTACAAACTTTTGACGGCTTTGTCTCCCTATCACTAACTTTTATGACTTATGGAGTTACAGAGCTCCTCCACGGTTATGGCTTTCTTGCAGTCTTCTTTGTAGGACTCACAATGAGGTATTACGAGAGAATAAGCGGGGACTATAAAAAGAAGATGCATGATTTTATTCATGAGATCGAAAGACTTTTACTCACTGTATGGATCATCCTTTTTGGTGGCTCTTTACTCAATGGAATACTTACCCTTACCAATTGGCGGGGGGTATTGTTTGCCTTTGTATTCATACTTATTATAAGACCGCTCGCAGGGTATATATCACTTTTAGGAGTAAAAGATCCAAAGAGATCGAAACTTGCAGTAGGGTTTCTTGGAATCCGGGGAATAGGTTCTGTTTTCTATCTCGCCTGGGCATTTTTGCAATATGATAATTTCGAAAATAAAAATGAGCTCTATGGAATTACGGCCTATGTAATCCTTATTTCCATTGTGATCCATGGTCTAAGTGCACCCTCTATTATAAATTATTTCGCAAAGCGAAAAGAATATCCCAATCCGCCAAAAAGTGAAGGGAATTGAGAAAAATATTTCCAACTCTCACAAATCATAAAACATATTAAAATTTTTCATACCCGATCTATACCTGTTATATTTATATTTAAATAGATAAAAACAGCAAGTTTTGGTTTAGTATTTCCTGTTTTACTTCCATAGCCAATCTTACCGGAAACCCCCAGTGGCAATAACTTCCACTAACCTCCACCCCCAATTGATCACTAAATAACAAAAAACAAAAATGAAGGCAGAGAGAAAAATGAAAAGAGTTAAGGCTATAAAATCACCAAAAAAAATACAGGCTGCAGGTTGGAAGCGTATTTTAATGAGGGTTAAAGACCGTATAGAAGAAGACAATTTGACAATAGTGGCTGCCGGGGTTGCCTTCTATGCATTTCTCGCAATCTTTCCGGCCCTTATGGCCCTACTTAGTATTTATGGTCTTGCGGTAGACCCGCAACAGGCAGAACGACAAATCTCGCAACTTTCCGGAATGATGCCGGAACAGGCATTTTCTGTGATCAGGGAAAGAGTAGAAAATTTACTCTCCACCCCCGGAAGCGCACTTGGCTGGGGAATGGCTCTGGGAATTTTAATAAGCTTGTGGAGTGCCAACGCGGGAACTAAATCGCTTTTTAAAGGAATAGATATAGCCTACGAAACAAAAAATGAAAGAGGTTTTATAAAGCAGAATGCGCTTACCCTGCTATTTACCCTGGGAGCAATCATAACTCTACTCCTTAGTATGGCCTTAATAGTTATTTTCCCTGCCATAGTAAACACCTTTGGTTTACCGGGTAATATAGAATCCCTTATAAACTGGTTGAGATGGCCTTTACTGGCTGGTATAGTTATCCTGGTAATTAGCCTTATTTATAGATATGCACCAGATCGCAAGACTCCCAAATTTAAATGGGTGCTTGCAGGAGCTTTCCTTGCAACTGTTTTATGGCTTATCGCCTCTTTGGGTTTCTCCTTTTATGTAAGTAACTTTGGTAATTACGGAGAGATGTATGGATCGATTTCCGCTGTGGTAATCCTTCTTCTATGGCTCTTTCTTACAAGCTTCATAATCCTGCTGGGAGCTGAAGTGAACTCCGCTTCTGAAGCGTATGCTGAAAACAGGATTAACGCTTCTTAAAACCCATGGAGCTGATTAATATTTCGTTAAAACTGTGTTATTTCAAAACTCCTTAACGTTAACCCGCTAAGAAAACAGCGATATTGTAATGTATAAACGGGGAAACTCTCCGCAAGAAAGATTAAAGAGGTGAATTGAAGGAAGTGCTTATCAGAAGTAAAATGCACGAGAGGAAATGAACTATTATTAATTAAGTAACAACCTCCTGCGCCTCTGGAAAAAATGTTTAACCATCTAAAAAAATCAAAGTTATGGATACAAGTTCAATAGTTAATTTAGGAAAAAAATATCTGAAAGGTAAAGTAGCCCTCAAAGCAGGCAAGGCACTTATGAATAAGCGCACGGGTTTGATAGGTCTTGGAATTGGCGCGGTTGCAGGAGCGGGCTATCTTACTTACAGCCTACTCAATAAAAACAAAAGAAAGAAAGAAGACATTACCAATATTGATGACATAGAGAATAACAATCCCGAGATTCCGGGTGACAAGAAGATAGTGGTTTAAAGAAAGTTGGAATTATAATTTTTTGCATGCCCCATTAAAGAAAAAGAATGTGGACATACAACTATTAAATAAGTTTTTATTCACCCGGTTTTAACCGGGTGAAATATTTTCCATCTATTTTAATCTACAATTTTTATGCAGGAGCATAAATTTGAAGGGAAGCTTACAATTGTTGCTCACTCCAATGAAGAGGAAGATATTTTAAAAGAAAATGGCGCTCATCACGTTCTGAGACCATTTAAAGATGCAGCAGATGTTGTAGTGGAAAATTTGGCCTAACTCTTATCTTCCTAATTCCCATGGTTTAAAAGATAATTAATGGTCATCATTATGAGCCTCTACTGCTTCTTCATAAGTTT
>DATHWA010000362.1:0-7452 GCA_035461025.1 Gillisia sp.
TTTTGAACTCCCTTAGCAGCTGTTCCATTTTCAGCTCAAGGGAATTCAAGCTTACCAAAAATGGATGTTCTAACTTTTCCATGATAAAAATTTTTGAAGTTAATAATTAGAATTACCCTATCCTATTTCCATACCAGAGAAGTAGGATTCAGATTTACATAATCATTGGATCCCACCGTCCAATTTAAAACCGGGCCGGTGAAATCCTGTGATTAGACTTTCGTACATTCAAAGATTAAAGCAACGGATCAAGTCTAAAATGAAAGGTTGAACTTTAACATCCGGGGGCTCAAAGAATTATGGATTCGATAAAAAATTCTTCGAATTCCTATAAAATATAAAATTGAAGTTGAAGATGCGTTTTACTTAAATTTCTCCTTTCCTGTTTCATTTAAAGTGAAATTTTCGTCTAACTTTTTCTGTAAGATATTCATATCCTCACTAACTTTTCTTTCGATGACCTTTGCGTATATCTGGGTAGTAGAAAGTTTGCGGTGACCCAAAATCTTGGATACAGTTTCTATTGGTACTCCGTTTGTTAAAGCAACAGTGGTCGCAAATGTATGTCGGGCAAGGTGAAAGGTTACATTTTTTCTAATCTTGCAGGTTGTAGCAATTTCTTTCAAATAACTATTAAGTTTTTGATTTGAAATTAGGGGTAAAAGACTATTACTAATCTGGCAGTCTCTGTCATTCCTGTATTTTTCAAGGATGATAATAGCATTTGATAATAAGGGCAGTTTCACCTGATTCCCATTCTTCTCACGCCTGGTTATTATCCACAATTTCTTGTCTATTCCAATTGAAACATTCTGAGGAGTGAGCAACATAAGGTCACTATAACTTATGCCCGTATAGCAGCTAAAAATAAAAAGGTCTCTTACTTTCTGGAGCCTCGGAATTTCCGGTTCCAGATTCTCAATTTTATGAAGTTCCTCCACCGTCAAAAATTCCCTTTCCTTTAGCTCCAGATGAGGCTTAAATTTCACAAAGGGATCCCTGTCAATCCACTCCAGATGAAAAGCCAGGGTAACCATTTTTCTCAACCGTTGGAGATGTTTCATTACAGCATTGTGCTGGAGACGGATTTGGTAATGACGGGGGCGGACAGATCTGAGATAATTCTCGAACTTTATAATAAAGCTATAATCCAGTTCCTTAAGGTAAAAATCTGATCTCCTATATTCTTTTTTAATGAAGCTTCTTATATAATTTTGACTTGTAATATAAAGACGGGAGGTGTTATGTTTCAGCTTGGAAAAGAAATTCTCATTGTGATATTTGTATAGATCTTCTAAAGAAACAATTTGATCGAATCCCCCAAAATATTTTGACTTAATATTCTCCGGTGATAGAACCTTCCCTTCAATTCTCAAATCCTGGTAACATTGAAATATCTTTGAATATTCCTGATCCAAATATTGATTGAGATCTTTGGATTTAGCACATGTACCCTTTACTCTCCTCTTCTTCTGATCCCAAAGGTGTATATCCGCCTTTCTTTTGAGGCTGATATTCAAAATTTTACTATTAATGGTAATTCTGGCATAAATAACTGCAAGGTTATTTATTGCCCTTTTAGAATAAATCCAAAATAAAACTGAAAATGTTGACTGTGTACGCATAATTGATGATTTTAAGGTTGAACTTTTGTACGAAAGTCCAATCACCAAAAAGAGCGTTTAGCTTGGGTTCAATTTAAGGAATATGGCTGTAAAAATGTTGACGATTTGTGAACTTTTTATGCCTTATCATTTAACATTCTTTAAAATCATAAAAAATGTAAAACCCTGATAATCATATGATTAACAGGGTTTTATTTCCTTTAAAAATGTTAAAAGTAGCCTCGCCAAGAATCGAACTTGGATCTACAGTTTAGGAAACTACTATTCTATCCATTGAACTACGAGGCCAAAATCTGCACAAAAATAAAAATGTTTTGATTAAAAATGCCCTAAACAAAATAAAACTTCTACCGGGGCTTAAAACAAATCAAAGAAAGTTGTTTTCAAAATAGTTCGGGAAATTTTTAAGTCTTTTCACGGGTCATTATATTTGCAAAAAAAGCTATGCCCTACAAACCCTACTTTCTACTTTTTACCCTCTTTTTTTCAGCATTTTCCTTTTCCCAGATCAATGAAGACCAAACCGGCGGGTGGTACATGTATTTCTGGAACACAACTTTTAAAGAAAGTAATTTTGGGGTGCAGGGAGATGTTCAACACCGTAATTGGAACCTTGGAGGTGATCTGGAACAACTCCTGCTTAGAGGAGGCCTTACTTACAGCCCTGAGAATGCAAATATCAAATTTACTTTGGGTTACGCACACATCTCAACAGGTGAATTTGGAGAAAGTAAAGATATTTTTGCGGAAAACCGGATCTACCAGGAAGCTTTGCTTCCCCAGCTGGTTGGCAGCAGATTTTACCTTACCCACCGCTTTAGATATGAACAAAGATGGGTTGCGGAACAAGATCTACGTACCAGGTACCGCTATAACCTCTTTTTAAATGTCCCTCTAAATAAACCTACCCTGGAAAAGAATGCCGTTTATCTTGCACTATACAACGAGCTCTTCATTAATGGAGAAAGAAGTATAGGTTCTGGAAATACTGTAGAGCTGTTTGACAGAAACCGTTTCTATACAGCCCTGGGGTATTCTCTAAAGGATAATCTCCGGCTACAGCTAGGGTATATGGAGCAAACGACCGATACCTGGAGCAAAGGACAAATCCAGGTAAGTTTACATCACACTCTGTAACAGTTCCTGAACGTTTTTCTATATATTTGGAAGACACATCCATTTATTATGAAAAAATTTATATTATTATTAATTACCGGCATGAGTGCATCTCTTTATTCTCAAAATCCGGCAATAAGCGGTGATGCTTTTGCCCACACCTATTCTATTGTTGCCCGTGACTCTATAACAGGAGAAATGGCAGTTGGGGTGCAAAGCCACTGGTTTTCTGTAGGTTCGCTGGTCTCCTGGGGTAAATCCGGAGTTGGTGTAGTTGCCACCCAGTCTTTTGTAAATCCTGCTTATGGGCCTAAAGGTTTAGAGTTAATGGAGAATGGCAAATCTGCCTCTGCAGCTTTAAATGAATTGGTGTCACAAGATGGGGGCAAGGAATTCCGGCAGGTGGCTTTTCTAGATAACAAAGGGAATTCAGCCGCCTTTACCGGGGAAAATTGTGTGGAATCTGCCATGCATCATGCTGCTGAAAATTTCTCTGTACAGGCGAATATGATGCTGAATGATGATGTGATCCCGGCGATGAAAAAAGCTTTTAATGATCATAAGGATTTGCCACTGGCTGAAAGAGTGGTAGAAGTGCTCAAGGCTGCTGAAGCTGCCGGCGGGGATATTCGCGGGAAGCAAAGTGCTGCTTTAATAGTGGTAGGGCCAGAGAAAGTTGAGAATTCGTGGGAAGATAAAAAAATAGACCTTCGTGTAGACGATCATTCAGAACCTTTAGAGGAATTGGAGCGACTGCTTAAAGTAGCCAGGGCTTATGAGTTTATGAATAAAGGGGATGTTGCAATGGAAGAGGATAATGTTGACGATGCCCTGCTATTCTATGGTAAAGCTGAAGAATTATTCCCTGCTAATTTAGAAATGAGGTACTGGAAAGCCATTGCCCTTGCCAACAGTGGGAGAATGGAAGAAGCATTGCCTGTATTTAAAGAAATTTTCGCAGCTGATGATAATTGGCGCGTTATGACTACCAGGTTACCGGCTTCGGGATTGTTAAATGTTTCTAAAGAAGACTTAAATCAAATTGTAAATAAGCATTAGAAGATTTCAAATCCTTACTTTTATGATTCAGAACAATTTATAAAAATAATATTATGCAATTAAGGAAGATAGGATTGGGAATATTGGCAGTAGGTATAATTGGATTTACCTCTTGTAAAGATGAGGAAAAAACAACTGCGACTCCAACTCAAAGTGAGGTAGAAACAAATGAAACTCAGGGAAACACTGCAGCAGTGAATCCTGCACATGGACAGCCTGGACATGATTGTACTATCCCTGTAGGAGCACCACTGAACCAGGCCTCCAACACCCAGGCAACGCAGCAACAGCAGCAGCAAACAACCACCTCAGGAACCAGTTCTCCTGTAAGACTTAATAATTCTACAGCGACCCCAACCAAGAATCCTCCACACGGGCAACCGGGACATGACTGTACTATTCCTGTGGGTGCAGATCTAAGCAGTAACTAAAAGAGAATTTTTTCCCGTTAACGGGAAGTTTGATAATATAAAAAAATCCGTAGAAGATATTTTCTACGGATTTTTCTGTTTTATAGATCGCTCTAACTCTTAGTCCAGGCCTCCACGACGGGTAGCATCTCTTGCCTCCGGCCAGGTCATTTGCTCTCCCGTTCTTGGGTCATTTGGCAGTTTAATTTGCTCTCTCGATGATCTCTCTGGATCTTCGCTTGCCATATAAGTAAGAATAGCCGTAAGGATCACATTATCCCTTACATCATCCCACACGATCTTATCATAAGTGTCAAGATTGGTGTGCCAGGTATAGTTCCAGTAATCCCAGCTTAAGGAACTTAGATTAAAGGCAGGAGCCCCTGCTGCTACAAAGGAAGCATAATCTGATCCTCCACGACCCGGAGCTCCCGGAAAGTTGGTTTCAATTTCTCCTTTAATATCATCTGGTACAGGTTCCAGCCATCTTGTCAAATAATCATAGGCATGCAGGAAGCCTCCTCCGGAAAGGTTCACTACCCTGCCGGTTCCATTATCCTGATTAAATAATGCCTGAAGATTCTCTACAACCTCCGGATTATCTTTTACATAAGCCCTGGAACCGTTAAGCCCCTGCTCTTCACTTCCCCAAAGACCTGCAATAATGGTCCTTTTTGGGTTAGGGTATAATTTTTTAAGAATACGCATTGTTTCCATCATTACCAGGGTACCGGTACCATTATCTGTAGCGCCTGTACCACCATCCCAGGAATCAAAATGAGCTGAAAGTATGATATATTCATTAGGAAATTCACTTCCCGGAATTGTCGCGATAGTGTTAAAAGCAGGTACAGCCCCAAGCTCTTTGGACTCAGCTACTATTCTAAGTTTTGGCTTTTTACCAGATTCAGCAAGACGGTAAACCATCCCGTAATCTTCCAGGGAAAGATCTACCGTTGGAATTTTCTTTGTAGAGGAAGAAAAAACCTTATTGGCTCCAAATCCTCTTGACCAGTTTAAGGTTATGATCCCTGCAGCACCGGCTCTTTCCAAAGCCTGTGGTAGATCACGACCAAACCCGGTATTACCCGTTCTTTCTCTCCAGGCCTTTATCTGCTCTTCACGCTCTTCCTTCATTTTTTCAAAAGATTCCTCTTTTGCCCACTCTTCCCAGTTGTAATCCGGTCTTCCGGTAGGTTGTGGCATAGAGATCATTACCAGCTTTCCTTTTACCTGGGACAACATTCCCTGGAAGGCGGCAGAATCTGCTGCTTGCGGCAATATAACTACCTCTGCCTCTACCGGTTTTTTTCCTGTAGAAGGGCTCCAGGCAAGTTGCATTCCGGAGAGACTTCTCACCCTTGGTTCTATAAGATCAATATGGGTGATCCCGCGCTGCCAGCCTCGCCATTCTCCCCATTGCTCATTTTCTGCTTCTATTCCCCATTCACTAAAAGTGCTCACCGCCCAATCATGTGCTTGTTTCATTTCCGGGGTTCCAACTAACCTGGGACCAATAAAGTCAAGTAATTCGTGACCCAGGGTTTCTAATTGAGAATTCTCACTGGCTTCTTTAATAATGTTATCTACCACCTCACCCTGTTGCTGGGTAAAGAGAACAGTTGTAGATAAAAAAAGAAAGGTACATAGTACCTGTAATTTGTTTTTCATACTAATCAAAATTGTAAAGTGTTTATAATATCCTCAAATATAACATTCCTTTATAAATTTCGGCATCCTGAAATACCGGGATAAAGAGATTTTTTCAAAAAAACGTATATAAAAAAAGGCTGCCCCTTAAGAGAGCAGCCAAATTCAAATTGAGTCAGGATCAAATGATCACCGCCATACCATTCCGCTAAGAATAACCGTATACTCCATAGCTTCAGCATCATAGTTGATACTGTACCTTGTGGGATAATAATAGCCGGTCCTTTCAAAACTCTGTGGTTGGTGGAGCTCGTATTCTATACTTGTTTTTTCACTTAAATAATCCAACGTGATCATTGGCTCATAGAAAATAAAGCTTCCGTTATATGAACCCATTATCAAAGTTTGGTCAAAGACCTCCCCATTCAATTCTCCCGCCTCAAGACTTGACCAATGTTTCCCCATCATTGGAATAAAACCGGGACCGGGTACATATGTAGCAGGAACGTACTCCGGTGCAGGAAGAATATCTGCAAGGACTGCATCTGTAATAAGAGATTTTTCTGCCTCTGAGATCATATAGAAATGTAAATCTAAATGAGGAATATCATATACGCCCGGTGGTTCATGGCCCATTGGCATATACCCAATATCGATATGATCAAAAACAAGCCCCTCTGCCTCTGCTGGTAAAGGCAATGTAATTTCATACATCATATCTGGCAATCCCGAAAGTGCAGCTTCAGAAAATTGAAGAGCAATGGCATGAAGATCACCTTCACTTGTTAGTTGTACCATAGACCAGGCAGTCCCGTCTCCAAACTGTTGGACAGGGCCATAATAGGTTACCGGGGCATCACTTCCAGTAAAAAAATCATGGGAATCCTCCCCGGAACAACCTTCGCGGAAGTGGAAATAATCCACTGCGCTCTCCCCGGAGAAGAGGCTTCTCACATCTTCATCTGTAATTACTCCCTGGCGAATTACGCTCTCTGTAACCTCACCGTATGCATCTGAATTCAGTAAGGTTATTTCCACGTAATATTCGTCTAAACCATCAGAATCCGGCAGGGCCACACATAACGGCGTACCTGCATAATCTCCGGCGTCATTGAGCTCTACAGTGTTGGTTAGGTTGGAATATAATTGTGCTCCCATCTGGCCATTTTCATAACTCCAGATATCCATGCTGAAAGCTGCCGGATAGTGCCTGCCGGTCTCATCACAATAGTTTCCAAAAACACACCATTGAATAGCCACCTCTGGAACCAGATCAAAGAACAGATAACCATATTCATTTACCAAACGATCATCAAAACACAGCACCGGTACATCTACATACTTTTTCACTCCTGCTCTAAGATCTATAGCTATAGGCAGGGGAGTATCTACAAAACTCGCAAGCGGGCTTCCAGCCATAGGCGTTACCCAGGTTGCATTGCCCATACCATCATACACAACAAAATAATCCAGGGTATAGTTCCCGGGATCCAGCTCCAGTTCCGGTGCTTCCTCCGTAAACAGTTGTCCCGCAACAAAATCTATCCTGAATGGATCTCCTGCTGATCCTACCACATTTCCATCCCCGTTGG
>DATHWA010000363.1:0-2227 GCA_035461025.1 Gillisia sp.
GGTCGTCAATATGAGCGAATGCCAGCGGTAAGTAATATTGCCCTTTCAGGGCTTATTTTTTGAATTTGTATTTGTTCGGTGGGCTGCTCCCATCGCTGTTATATTTCACTCCTTCGTGGCTTATACATTTAAGGGCTCACACAATTTCTCCCGGCTACAAACCAGAACAAAAAAAAATCCAAACTTTAATTCGGATTTTTTTAAACTGAAAATTTTATATCCTAAAGCTGACTTTCACTTTCGGTTGTTTTTCTACTCTGGAATGATGTATTTTCTGGCGGACGGCCATTGTTCTTTATATTTCCAAGCTGGGTGATCGCAATAATTCGTTGCCCGTAGTTTCCTAGTCGGGTTAGATCGTTCATAGCATCCCTCTTCGAATTGTAGATCTTTGCATCCTGGATCTTCCCAATTTTTGCTGAACGTGTTTCCCCGTTAAAGCCGGCAAAATACCAGCCCTCCCTTTGTAATCTAATTAAGTACTTCATGGTTCTATATTTAGAAGGAATTTCCTCTGGTTGCAGGAGGGTCATCCGGTGTTACTGATTTTTCAATGGTGGGGGAAGCAATATTTCTTTCGGGAATTATGAGGGTTTTCCCGTACATGAATGCAAAGCCTAATCTATTTCAGAAAAACAAACTATACAATTATTTTGATAGTGTTAACTTTTGTTTAACACATTGAAAAAGAAGAAGATAGAGTTGTATAATAAGGCGTAATAATCAACGTTGGAAATCAATATCAAAAAATAGGTGGGAGGTCCTGCTCCCCATCATTCCCATATACCAATTCCAGGTAGTCCTCCTTTGGAAGAGCTCCAAAATAATCTTCAATAATGACCGGTTCAAGGAGACTTGCAATTTCAATTTTATCATACCTGGCTCCAATTAGCAAATTTTCAAGTGTCTCCACCGGTTCTTTTCCGAAGAAATCACCATAGATCTTAAAAGAGGTAATTTTACCTTTTTCCACAAAGATCCTGAGGTCGATCTCGCCAATTGGGAAACGTTTCACCCGCTGTATATTGAATTTAGGAGAACTGCCAAAGTTCCAGTCCCAGGTTCCGTATTTTTCTTCTTTTAAATTGTGAACCCCTTTCCATTCCTCTTCTGTAAGTCTATACGTTTCAAAATCTTCCCTTTGTTCATACAGCCCCTTAAGAATGAGAGATCGAAATTCTTCTATATCCATTTTTTCTTCCAGGAACTCACTAATGTTGGCAACCCGGCTCCTAACAGATTTATGTCCCTTGGACTGAATTTTACTCATTTTGACATTGAGGGCGTTGGCAACTTCTCCCAGCTCACTGTCCAGTAATAAGGTCCCGTGACTAAACATTCTTTTTCCTGTAGAAAATTGAGCGTTCCCGGAGATCTTTCTGTCGTTAACCACAATGTCATTTCTGCCCTTAAGCTCTGCCGGGACGTTGATGTCATTTAAAATATTAATAACAGGCTGGGTGAACTTTTTAAAATTGTTCAAACTCTTTACATCATGGTCTGTAATAAAGCTGAAGTTGAGGTTCCCAAAATCATGATAAACTGCGCCCCCGCCGGACATTCTTCTCACAACATGCAATCCTTTTTCCTCAACATAATCCAGATTTATCTCCTCCAGGGTATTTTGGTTACGGCCAATGATGATCGAAGGCTTATTAATGTAAAACAATAAATAGTCTGTTCCTATATCAAAATTTCGCAGGGCATACTCTTCCAATGCCAGGTTGACCCGGGGATCATTTATCCCTTCATTATCTATAAAGATCATAGCAATATATTTTTAAGTGTGACCGGTTATTCCGGTGCAACTTTAAAGATAAGATATCCTTTTTTATTCCCAGTCCAGCAGGCGTTTTTCTCCCTCAATATTCTTTATATCGGTTATATCCTGGGACATTTCTATGACTCCTCGATATTCCTTTTTCTCATCCCGAACTGCGAAATAACGAATGTATATTAACCTGCCCTTAAAATTTATCCAGAAGGAGGCCTCATTTTTATTACCCTTGCGGAATTCCTCAAGAATCTTTAGAACAGTGCCAACACTCTTTGGAGGGTGACAAAATTTGACTTCCCGGCCAATGATGCCTGCACTTCTTGGAAAAACCCTTTCTTCCCCGCGGTTGTAGAAGATCACCTTATCATTTTCATCTACATAGGTAATATCCAGTGGCATAGTGCGTAGTAACAGGTTCACCTGGTCTACCGTCATATAGCCTTCATCATA
>DATHWA010000364.1:0-3466 GCA_035461025.1 Gillisia sp.
AGGCGGGGAAGCAGATTTTACCAACTACGTGGCGCTGGGGAATTCCCTTACGGCCGGGTATGCAGATGGCGCCTTATATATTACCGGGCAGGAAAATTCCTATCCAAATATTCTGGCACAACAATTTGATAAAGTACAGGAAACAAATGAGTTTACCCAGCCTTTAATGGCAGATAACGCGGGTGGGCTTCTTGCCGGTGGAAATCAGATATTTGCTAATAGAAGGATTCTTGCCGTTGGAGGGGAAGGAAATCCCTCCCCGGTGATTTATAATGTACCGCCTACGACAGAAATATCCAATGTGCTTACAGGGCCTTTTAGTAATCTTGGTGCTCCCGGTGCAAAAAGTTATCATTTAGTGGCTCCCGGGTATGGAGACATCACAGGAGTGGCTACAGGTACTGCAAATCCTTATTTTGTTCGTTTTGCATCCTCTCCACAAACTACGGTTCTTGAAGATGCCCTGGCTCAAAATCCAACATTTTTCTCTCTTTGGATTGGAAATAATGATGTTTTAGGGTATGCCACCTCCGGTGGAGTTGGGGAAGACCGAACAGGTAATATGGATCCAACATCTTATGGAAGTAATGACATTACAGATCCTAATGTTTTTGCTGCAGTTTATTCACAAATGGTTACGGCCCTTACCAATAATGGGGCAGATGGGGTGTTAATTAATATTCCTGATGTTACAGCCGTTCCTTACTTTACTACGGTTCCTAATAACGCACTGGCTTTAGATGCCGCTACGGCAGCAAATCTAACCGGGTTTTTCCAGGCAGTTGCGGGGATCTTTACCCAGGGTTTAATGATGCAGGGAGTGCCCGCACAACAGGCGCAGGCACTTGCTTCACAGTATGCCATCACATTTAATGAAGGACCTAACAGGTTTATCATTGATGTGCCGGTGACTGAGGCAAATCCTTTAGGATTCCGTCAAATGACACAGGAAGAAATGCTTGTGCTTACTATAGATCAGGCTGCTCTTGCTCAAGGTTATGGCTCTGTGAGATTAACCCCGGAGGTAATGCAGGTGCTTGGTCTATTACAACAGGGAGGGCAACCAACCCAGGAGCAGGCGCAACTTGTTCTGGATGCCGTAGATGGAATAGATGATAAGGACGTGCTTGACTCCCAGGAGATAGCCACTATTAAAACGGCTACCACAGCATATAATAATACTATTCGCCAGGTGGCCCAGGCAAATGGTCTTGTTCACGTAGATATCAACAGGTTATTATCTGGATTGGCCAATGGAGGTATTCCTTATGATGGTGGGGTGGTGACTTCAACTTTTGTAACAGGAGGTGCCTATTCTCTTGACGGGGTGCACCCAACACCAAGGGGATATGCTGTGATAGCCAATGAGATCATTGAAAGAATCAACGCTACTTATAATGCTACTGTGCCTAAAGTAAATGTTGGAAATTATCCAACTGTAACAATAAGCAATAACCCGTTATAGGACATCCTACATAATTTTATCATAAAACTTCGAAGCGCCGGGATTTCCCGGCGCTTTTTTTGCATTTTTGTTTAGTAATTAAATGTTTTGAAATGAAACTACTTATAAGAATTTTAATGACTGCTCTTGTAGTGGTCTTACTTGCCAACTTCCTGCCCGGTGTAACTGTTGCAGGATATGGTACCGCCATACTTGTGGCTGTGGTTCTCTCTATCCTTAATCTTATCGTTAAGCCAATTCTTATACTTTTTACATTACCTGTAACTATAGTGACTTTTGGCTTATTCCTCCTTGTGATCAATGCGATAATAATTTTGCTGGTAGATGCATTTATAAGTGGGTTCAACGTAGATGGTTTCTGGGTGGCGCTTATTTTCAGCCTTTTGCTTTCCATAATACAATCTATCCTCTTTTCTCTTTTGGCAGACGATTAGAACCCTGCTGAAATTCAGCTATTTGAAACTTTGTGCGCAAACAAAAAATGCGTACTTTTGCACTCCAATTTTTATAACACGTTAAGATGAATATTACCAGAGAGAATATAGATGATTTGAATGCGATAGTTAAAGTAGATATCGCAAAAGAGGACTATAGCGGCAAAGTAGAAAAGATCTTAAAAGATTATCGCAAAAATGCCAATATTCCGGGATTTAGAAAAGGTCACGTTCCAATGGGGATGGTGAAGAAACAATACGGGAAAGCCGTGTTGGTAGATGAGGTAAATAAGTTGTTGCAGGATGCCCTGAATAAGTATTTAACTGAAGAAAAATTGGATGTACTTGGGAATCCTCTTCCTAAGGAGCAGGCGAATTTTGACTGGGATCAGGAGAACTACACTTTTGAATTTGAACTTGGGTTATCGCCACAGTTTGAAGTGAATCTTGAAACTAAAGAGCCTATTACCCACTATAAGATCGTAGCAGGGGATGAGATGATAGAAAACCAGATCACTCACATTCGCAAGCAATATGGGAAACTTGTTTCCAAAGATGTTGTTGAGGAAGGTGATGTGGTTGCCGGTACTTTCAAAAATGAGGAGGAAGGAATTGAAAATGAAACTTCGCTTCCGCTGGAAAATATTGACAATAAAGAGCAGGCAGGGAAGTTTATTGGTGCAAAAGTTGGTGATACCATCACCCTTAACACCAAAGGTCTTTTTGAAGATGACCACAAGTTACAGGATGTGCTTAAAGTAGAGCATGATAAGGCTCACGGTCTGGATATAGAGGTAGCTTTTACGATTACAGAAGTAAATAAGCAGGAACTTGCAGAACTGGACCAGGAACTTTTTGATAAGCTGTTTGGGAAGGATGAGGTAAAATCTGTTGAAGAACTTAAGGAAAAGATCAAGGAAGATGCAGCAAAGCAATTCAAGCAGCAAAGTGACCAGCAGTTGCTTAATGATGTAACTGAAGGGCTTATAGAAAACAATAAATTTGATCTTCCAAAGGAATTTCTTCAAAAGTGGATCCAAACAGTAGGAGAGAAACCTTTAACTGAAGATGAAGCAAAAGAAGAGTACGAAAAGAGCGAGCAGGGGCTTCGCTTTCAGCTTATAGAAGGAAAACTTATCCGCGAGAACAATCTTGAGGTGAAGTTTGAAGACCTTAAGGCTTTTGCAACAGACAGGATCAAGGAACAAATGGCACAATTTGGCCAGATGAATCCTTCAGAAAAAGAACTGGATGATATTGCTGCCAGAGTATTATCAAATCAGGACGAGGTGAAGAGACTTTCAGAACAATTGATGAATGAAAAGCTGCTTGAATACTACAAGGAGAACATCAAATTGGAAGAAAAGGAAGTGACTTATGAAGACTTTGTTAAAGAGATCTACAAGTAGACTTTCTTAAATTTTATACATATCTTTAAGGCGTTAACCAATAGGGGTAACGCCTTATTTACTTTAAAAACAGAGAATAGGAACGCTATGGATTACGGAAAAGAATTCGGGAAATATGCCACCAAACATCACGGCATAAATAGCAATTATTATGACAA
>DATHWA010000365.1:0-12352 GCA_035461025.1 Gillisia sp.
CAGCCTTTGGGAACCTGTTGAATTTACTGCTCCCACACCTCCGGATTTGAACCTTAAGGTTATAGGAATTAAGGGAAAGGGAAGTAATAAGATATACCTGGTTTGGGAACCCACTGAGGATCCTTTTGTAACTATATACAGAAATGGTTCTTATTTTTCCAGGTGGTACAATACCGGAGAGTACTCTCTTAATGCAAATGGGAATCCTTCTTTCCAGGTTTGTGAAGAAAACTATGCCAATTGCTCCCAGGCCGTACAAATTAACTATAATGATGATTCCGGATATGTTCCTAACCAACCTCCTCAGGTTAGTTTTTCCTATGTTGTAGATGGTTTAACTGTGGAATTCACTGATACCAGTACAGACCCGGATGGATACATTATACAAAGAACCTGGTATTTTGGAGAAAATAATTTGGCTTCAACATCTCCAAATCCCATTTATACATATGGCAAGGCAGGTACCTACAAGGTTGAGCTTATGGTTACAGACAATATGCATGCCTTGGAATATGTCGAACAATATATAACGGTGACACAAGAAGATCCCGTTGATCCAGATCCAACAGATCCAGATCCAAATCCGGACCCGGATCCGGAACCAAGTGATATTGTCCTGGATGCGAGAGGGTACAAAATAAAGGGAGCATGGGCAACAGATCTTTCATGGACTCCTGCCGGGACCACTGCCAATGTTGATATCTATCAAAATGGTAAATTTTTAGTTCGGGTTAATAACACAGGTGCATACACGGATATTACAGGATTTAAAGGTGGGGGTTCCCTTACATACGAAGTGTGCGAAGCAGAAAGTAAGTCGACTTGTAGCAATGTTATAACCGTGAATTTTTAATGAAATTTCCAGAAGGTTAAAAAATAGTCACTTGACGGTAAAAAAAATAGATAAAGAATTTAAACAATTAAATAACATGATATGAAAACACACTTTTTACCACTTCACTTTAGGCCATTATTGGTTTTGGTAAGTATAGGGGTCTTTTTTTCCTGTAGCGAGGACGAGATAGAAAACCCTGTAGAACAAAATGTTATCATCGAAGAATCCATTAATAATTGGAAACCTATGAGTTTAGGAATGGGAGGAGATGTATTGGCACTTTTAGAATATGAGAATGAACTTATTGCAGCCGGGAGTTTTGCCCATGCAAATGAGCAGTTGGTAAACGGGATTGCAAAATGGAACGGAAGTTCATGGCAGCCTTTGGGAGCCAGTGCATATGGAGTTTACCGGACCCTGGCAGAATATAATGGTAAACTTGTGGCCGGTGGTTATATAAGTGAGGAGCAGGGTAACCCGGGGAATGGGGTGGTTGTATGGGATGGTACCTCCTGGCAACCATTAGGTTCCGGGATTGAAAATGTGAACAATGATTATGCAGCCAGTGTTAACGCACTTGCAGTTTATAACGGAGATCTTATTGCTGGAGGAGCCTTTAACAGGGCAGGTGGGAAAACTGCACATAACATTGCCCGCTGGGATGGAACTGAGTGGCACACGTTAAGCCTCGGGATGGATTTTGAAGTAAATGCTCTAATTGCAGCACATGGGATCCTGCTTGCAGGTGGAAGATTTACCACGGCAGGAGGGGTGGATGCAAAAAGGGTCGCAGTATGGGATGGTACCCAATGGAAAAGAGTAGGTGAAGGATGGAATTCTGTGATCAATGCTTTTACTCTTTTAAACGATGATATTTATGCAGGTGGTAATGACACCCGGGGTTCAGTAGCCAAATGGAACGGAAATGCGTGGGAGTTTTTGGGAAGCGGTACTAAAGAATATATCAATGCATTAACAGTATGGGACGGTGAGCTAATAGCAGGAGGAGATTATCCATATACTTTAGGAGAAGGTACCAATCATATTGCCAGATGGAATGGAGTCAAATGGACTAAACTGGGCGATGGTGTTAATTCCTCCATACGGGCCTTAGTTCCTTTTGAAGAAGAACTTATCGCGGGAGGAACATTTACGGTAGCTGGAGAACATACGGCAAACCGAATTGCAGCCTGGACAAAACCATTGAATCCGTAACCCGTTTTGACGTATTAGTGATACTTCTCCCGGCATCTCCGGGAGAAGTTTTATCCTTTCAGGTTATTCGCCGGCCTGCCCTGCGAACGAACTTAAAATCAGTCTTCTTTAATGAGATATGATAATTCTTCTGAGATCTCCGGCGTCGGGTTAATTCCATGCACCTCCCTGGTATGAGAAGCCGCCTGGCTTAAAACTTCACCTTCGGTTTCTCCACGTATCACCTCATCACAATCAAAACCCGCATCACGACAATGTAGTGTTTTCATAATTCTGGTTTTTTAGGGTTAATTAAATAAAAGTTACGTATACTTCAAAAGAGCAACCGTAAACTTTCATATGCAATATGTTCTAAAGTAAGAAAGAGAGGTATAAAATGTAATAAGGGTTTTTACCTATAATAGGAACCGTCGCAGTACAATTTCAAAAAGTCAATTTGAGTTTAGAAGAAATTCCAGAGGAAGATGTACACGCCTTTTCCAGCTGGCTTCATTATGACCTTCTCCTTCAAACTTACGCGTGATCCAATCTTTATCCTTATTATATCCTTTTTCCTTCATAATCTCATCTACTCTTAATTGATAAGGCTCATAATCTGAATCAAGTCCTGAGGTACCGTAATCAAAATAGATCTTATGATTGCCGGCTTCCGGTAAAGTATGGGTAAGTTCCTTTATATAAACATCTCCTATAAGTGGCACCGGCCAGTGTGTGGAAATGCAACCTGCAGCACCAAAAATTTCCGGGAAGGTGGTGAGGGCGTATAGGGAAATAAGGCCACCCATAGAGGAACCCATTATTGCGGTGTCTTCCCTGAGTGTTGAAGTGTTGTATGTTGAATCTATAAAGGGTTTTAACTCCTCTACGATGAATTCCAGGTAATTATTGGAAAGAAGCTCTGTAACTCCAAAACTTTGTTTGAGGAGAGTCTGTGCCTGTGGGTTATTAACGTGGTCTTCAGCCACCTGAGGCATATATTCAGGAAATCTTTTCCTGCCATTGTTCCATATTGCAACCACAATTGTAGGTGGCACAAGATTGTTTTCCACCAGGGAATCCATAGTTTCATCTATTCCCCATTTGACATTTCCATATGCTGTAGTTTGGTCAAAAACATTTTGCCCGTCATGCATATAAAGTATTTTGAATTTTTCTGAAGGGTTAGCCGTGTAACCGGTAGGCAGCCATACTTCTACATTTCTGCTATCCACATATTCTGAAGGAAAGTCTTTGTGGTAGATAATTGTATCCTTTAGTAGAACATTATATTCCTCCTGTTTTTTTTCTGTAACACTTAAAGTTTTATCCGATTTCTCTTCCTTGTCCTTACAGGAGATGAAAACTACGGTACTTGTCAGAAATATTAACAGGAATTTTTTCATTCTAATCCCTATTCAGCAAATTTAAAAGCCGCTCCCAGGAAGCATCGTGAGCTTCTTTGTTTGCTTCATGCTCTAAATCCAAATGAGCTCTTTTCATATAAGCGTGACCGGCTCCATCATAAATTTCATATTCAAATGTCTTTCCGGCAGCCTTCATCTGCTCCTCTGTTTTTTCTATTGTAGCATTCACTCTATTGTCATCACCACCATAATATCCATAGACAGGACTGGTTATTTGTGCAAGCGCCCGGGAATCATCCGGAGCTGTACCATAGAACACGTGGGCAGATGACAGGTTTTTGTTATGAGTGGCATATCTAAAGGTTTGGGAACCGCCCCAACAAAACCCCAGTACTGCGATCTCCCCGGTAGAAGAGGCATCCTCTTTTAAAAACCTGTAAGCTGCATCAAGATCACCGGTCACCTGGGCAGGTGACAAATCATAGATCGCATCCCTGGCAGTATCCGGATTTTCAAAATCTGAAGTTCGTTTCTTCCCCTGGGTATTGGAGATCATATCTGGTGCTATTACCAGGAAACCCTGGGCAGCAAGTTTATCTGCAAACAACCTTGCCCAATCATCCAGGCCGCGATTTTCGTGAATTACAATGACCGCTTTAGTTTTTTCTTTCGCCTCAGGGTATACTACAAATGCCTGAAACTCCCTGTCGCCGTTCTTGAGGCTAACCCATTGATGATGGCGCGGGGAATCTGATAGCTGTTCAATAATTGTTTTTTCTGAATTTATCTCAGTTGGATCATTTACTACTTCTTCCTCAATTACAACCTTGTCCTTAAACAAAGCACAGGAAACCAGAAGTGAACTTAAAATTGCTACCGTTAGAAGTCTTGCTATACTTTTCATATACAATGAAGGATTAGGTTAAAAAAATTATCTGAAGGTGCCGGAAGGAAATACTACAGGGCTTTCGTGGCCATCTTTACCAACTGTGGATACTCCAAAGTAAAAATTGTCTATTACGATTCCTTTAAGCGTAAACTCATTTACATCTCCTACGAATCTGGAATGTTGCCATTGCGGCGCTGTAGTTTCACGCCAGTGTATCTTGTAGCCGGCAATGTCACCTTCAACTTTTTCCCAACGGAGTTTGGTAGAAGGTTCTACGATTCCGCCAATTTCAACCTTCTCCGGTGCGGGTGGGGCCCAGGCAAGGCTGGCGAGATTGATGGCATTAACTGCGGTAAGTTTCGCGGCGTAATCAAAATTAACGCCTTCAATTACATCCCCGTATTCAATACCATCTTCTGTTCTAATGTCCTGGTGTTGCCTATTGTAATTTTCATGGGTTTCCATAATGCGTATCCCCGGGAAACCAAGATCATTAAAGGGACGGTGATGCCCACCTCTCCCAAACCGGTCTAGCCTGTAGATCATCATTGGGTTCATCTCCGGCATATAACTTTGTGTAGTTTTATGGACATAACGTGCAAGTTGCCTTGAAATCCCATCTACCTCCCCGCCGTAAAATCTTCTCATGTTTCTCTCTCTTTCTGTCTCAGTAGGAGGGACAGGCTCAGAAAAGATCCTGAAGCTTCTATTGTCAATAACTCCGTCTACGCCTTCAATATTACCAATCATATCATTGTTGAGAATTCCAATAATTTCCCAATCATTCTTTTGAGCGTATTCTGCCAGGCCTTTTCCGCCAAACAAACCCTGTTCTTCACCGGAAAGTCCCACGTAGATAATACTGTTCTCAAACTCATAATTGGATAAAACCCTTGCAGCTTCAATAGTTCCTGCCATACCGCTGGCATTATCGTTTGCCCCGGGTGCTTCTGTCTCAAAATCCATAGTGTCACTGGCCCGGGAATCTATATCACCACTCATAATTATGTAGCGGTTAGGATATTTTGATCCTTTTTGAATAGCAACAACATTCACTACCCAGGCATCGTGAGGGATCCTGTTCCCATCTTCTGTGGTAACAAAATCCTTTTGATAAAATACCTCAAGACAGTTATTACAATTGCCGGAAATATCATCAAATTCACTCTTGATCCATCTTCTTGCCGCACCTATACCGCGAGTCTCAGAAGTGGTGTCGCTAAATGTATTTCTGGTACCAAAATTAGCAAGCTCTCTTATATCTTTTTCCAATCTTTCAGAAGATACGTTTTCAATAATTTCATAAATACGTTCATCTGTTTGTTGGGCAGCAGAATTGAAGAAAAAAACAGGAACAGCAAGTAAAAAGAAAATATTTTGAACGATAATTTTAGGGGTCATAAATGTTTTTTTGGGTGAATTGATGTCCCAATTTAGGGAAACTTTGGAAGATGATAAAGGAAAATAAAAAAGCCCCGGAATTCCGGGGCTTGATCTCTTTATATTTTCAGCTATCTAGCTTGATTTCATTTCGTGAAGATCTGCTTTCGCTTTATTGATCCTTTCCTCTGTCTTGGACTTGCTAAGAGTAGCTTTGGACTTACTTGCAATAGCATCCACTTTGTGGTTTAAATTATCTGCAAAATCATTGAAGGTTCTTTTTACTTCTTTAAGATAACTATCACCGGTTTCTGTTATGTTTCTACGGGTTTCAGTTCCTTTTTTTGGTGCGAAAAGCAATCCAAGTGCTGCTCCAGCAGCTGCCCCAGAAACCAATCCTATTAATAATTTTCCTGCTTTCATAATATGGTTTTTCGTTTAAGTTGTACAAAAATTTGTAAATGTAAAATTACAGCTTAATAGCAGTCTGGCATATTTTTGCTAGTTAAGTTTGATATAATTTTACACCTATATCTTTAAGAATTTTAACAATTTAATCAAGATTCATTTTCCAGTAATTTCGCTTTATTTCTGTCGCCTTCTATAAACTTGTTAAGTAAACTTCTAACCTTTTTAGTTTCGTTTACAAAATAAGTAGCACCTGTTTTTTTAAGACCTACTTTCACAGTAATTGCGCTATCCGGTAGCTCCTTAAAAAGTACTTCATCTGTCCAGTCGTCACCAATAGCGAAAATGAATTCAAAATTCCTTCGTAAAAGCAATTTACCGGCAGCCTTACCTTTATTAACTCCACTGCTTTTAATTTCCAGGACCTTATTTCCTTCAAGGACACTGAGCCCGTGGTTGGAGATCAATTCCTTAAGCACATTGGATAATTCGTTTGCTCTTATTTCCCCCAGATCGGGATCTGCCTTTCTATAATGCCAGGCAAGGGAATAATTCTTTTCTTCAATAAACGTTCCTGGCGTCCTGTCGCAAAAAATTTCTATAACGGGCCGTACATTTTCCATCCAGTCATTATGAACCTTCTCATTTAATTGCCAGTCTTTACCGGTTTTGCGTATCCACACCCCGTGTTCAGCTATTAACTCTACAGATACATTTTCCCACCAGGTTCCCAGGGTTTCCTTATCCCTGCCACTAATAAGGACTACCTTTGTTTTTCGTAATTTTGTAAGCGTAGTAATCAATTCTAAAAGCTCGGGGTCCGGTTTCGCATTTTCAGGTTTGTCAACAAAATCTACGAGAGTTCCATCATAATCCAGGAAGAAGATCCTACTTTTAGAATCCTGGAAGCGTTTCAGGATTTTATCTTCAATCTCTTCATTAATTTTTACCGCTTTAAAGGCAGGTTTGATCTCTTTTGTTTTTTCCAGTGCAGTCATAAAATCATCTGCCCATTTTTCAACATTATATCTTTTCAATCGTTTTTGCAGCACCGTATTACGTCGAACCTGTTCATCCCGTGGCATATTTATAGCCTGGTATATGGCATTCGCAATTTGATCAAAATCATTCGGGTTGATAATGAGAGCTTCATTCATCTCATGAAATGCCCCGGCCATTTCACTAAGGATCAATACTCCCGTTTGATCTGTTCTTGTCGCTACATATTCTTTAGCAACCAGGTTCATACCATCTCTTATTGGGGTTATAAGGGCAATATTACAGGAGGTATATAAGTCTATTAGGTTTTCAAATGGCATAGATCTGTAGAAATACCAGATGGGTATCCAGTTCACTGTTGCAAACTTCCCGTTGATCCTTCCTACCAGTTCGTCTATCTCTTTTTTCAGAAGTTGATATTGAGGAACATTGGAGCGGGAGGGAACCGCTAGCATGACCAGCCTTATATTTTCAATATACTCCGGGTACTTCTCCAGGAAAAATTCGAATGCCCTGATTCTATTAGCGATACCTTTCGTGTAATCCAGCCGGTCTATACTAAGGATCAACTTTGATTCAGGGGCTTTTTCGCGATGGTGATTAAGCCTGCGCTGGAGTTCAGATTCCTTGCCTGCAGTAACTTCCTCATGTTTTATTGCTGCCTGCATAAATTTTTCATAATCTATACCCATTGGAAAAGAATCTACTTTGATTATTCTGTCCGGAAGGGAAACCTCATTAAACTGCACCTGGTGACGCAGGATCCTGCTCACGGAACTTAAAAAGTGCCTTTCATAATCAAAAGTATGGAAGCCTATTAGGTTTGCCCCCAGCATTCCTTTCAGGATCTCTTCCCTCCAGGGTACGGTCCTGAAGACTTCGTAGGAAGGAAAAGGAATATGGTTAAAGAATCCAATGGTGGCATTGGGTTTTTGATCTCTTATCATTTGGGGCACAAGCAGCAATTGATAATCATGCACCCAGATATTATCGCCATCCCGATAATTCTCTATGACCACATCTGCATATTTCTGATTAACGCTTTTGTAGATTTCCCATTTGTCTGCATCCCACTCCGTATATTCCATGAAATAGTGGAAAAGTGGCCAGATGCTTCTGTTGCTAAACCCATAATAGAATCCGTCGATCTCCTCTGCAGTGAAATTTACTGCAATACAGGCTTCCTCCCTCGCTTTTTTCTGGACTTCAGGTAGAAGATCTTCCGGGATCTCTTCTATGGTAAGGCCACTCCAGCCTATCCAAACGCTGTCGCCATCCCGGTGAAAGGATTTTAAGCCGGTTGCAAGACCACCTACACTGGGGGTCACTTCCAGATTTTTGTCATCTATAGTTATTGATAAGGGTAATCTATTTGAGATAATTATCGTTCTACTCATGGTCTTGTTTGGTTGCAAAATGCTTGAAATTGTTTTTTCATAAATTACCGAAATTGTGGTTACTTTGCCATCGTTTTAAAAGAACTTTAAGATTAATGGATAATTTAGATTACGGAATAATTGGAAATTGCAAGAGCGCTGCCCTTGTGTCCAAAACCGGCTCCATAGACTGGTGCTGTTTACCTCACTTTAACTCTGCAGGAATCTTCGCAAAATTGCTTGATGATAAAATTGGAGGAAGCTTTTCTGTAGAAGTAACAGAGGATTATACTATTACACAGGAATATTTGTGGAAAACCAATATAATAAGCACAGTATATGATAATGGGGAACATGCTTTCCAGCTCATAGATTTTATGCCACGGTACAGGCGCGATGATGGTACTTATTATGCCCCACCGGATGTTATAAGGTTTATAAGGTTACTTAAAGGTGCCCCTGTGTTAAAAATCATATATGATCCCAAACTGGATTTTGCAAGAGAAAAAACCTATAATGAGAATAAAGGGGATTATATAAAAAGCTATACACAGGAAGGTAAATATGACTCTCTTTATTTATACTCCAGTTTCGATCTTGACAGTATTATAAATTCTGAAGAGATCACCTTAAAAGATAATGCTTACCTATTACTTGGTTATCATGAGAAATTGATCACTCAGAGCCTGGATCGTGCCTATCTTAAATTTCAGCGCACCAAAACATACTGGATGAATTGGAGTGAGAAAACCACCTCATATAAGGTATATAATGAAGAGATATTAAGGAGCGCCCTGGTATTGAAAGCGCTCACCTATGAAAAATCGGGAGCCGTACTTGCAGCTGCTACCACTTCTGTCCCTGAAACAATAGGGGAGGAGCGTAACTGGGATTATCGTTTTTGCTGGATACGGGATGCTTCTATGGTGATAAAGGTTATGGCAGGATTAGGCCATACCAAATCTGCCAAACAATTCCTGGAGTTTATAATTCACCTTATTCCTCATAAAGATGAAAAGATCCAGATTATGTATGGTATTAACGGGGAAAAGGATCTTACAGAAAATATCCTTACCCACCTGGAAGGTTACGCAGGATCTAAACCTGTAAGGGTAGGAAATGCAGCTTATATCCAAAAGCAAAATGATATTTACGGAATCCTCATGGAGGTTATCTACCAGCAATTCATCCAATTTGAAACTTCACTTGAGAACAGTGAAGAATTATGGACTATAGTTAGAGGAATCGTAAAAATTGTAGAGGAGCACTGGCAACAACCTGATAAGGGAATATGGGAACTACGTACAGAAGATCGACATTTTGTATTTTCAAAATTGTTATGTTGGGTAGCTATAGACCGGGCTATTAAAATTGGGGAGATCCTTAGAAAAGGTATCAATGATGAAAAGTGGAAAGCTCTTAGAACAGAGATATATGAGGATATCTACCACCACGGCTGGAATGATGAGGTAGAGGCCTATACCCAGTCTTACGGTTCAAAGGATTTGGATGCATCGACACTTTTAATGGAACAGTACGGATTTATTGATGCCAGGGATCCCAGATTTGTTAGTACCGTTAAAGCTACAGAAAAGCAATTGTGCCGCGAAGGACTCTTATACCGCTACAAAAATCAGGATGATTTTGGAACACCAAGTTCATCTTTTACAATCTGTACTTTCTGGTTCATTGATAGTTTATATAAAATTGGAGAAAAACAAAAAGCTAAGGAGATGTTTGATAAGCTATTATCTTATAGTAATCACCTTGGCCTTTTTAGCGAGGATATAGATTTTGAAACCAAACGTTTGCTGGGTAATTTCCCACAGGCATATTCGCATCTAGCTTTGATAGAAACAGCAGCAAATTTTTCAGCAAGTACTGTTTCTGAAGAAGAAATGTGGACGGAGATTTAATTTGCAGATTTTTGTTCCCCCTGTAGTGTGATACGGGTTTTTGGCAGGCTTTCGGGATATTTCTCCTGCAGAAAAGCGATGAGTTTTTCCCTGATAAAGACCCGTAGATCCCAGGCGGTACCGGAATCTTTTGCGCTCATGAGCGCCCTAAGTTCAATGGTTCTTTCCTTCACATCTGTCACCTGTAATACATTTACATTACCATCCCAGTGAGGTGTAGATTTTAATAATTTGGTAAGTTCTTCTCTTACGGCATCAAAAGATACCGTGTAATCTGTATAAATAAAAACGGTTCCCAGGATGTCTGCCGACTCTCTTGTCCAGTTCTGGAATGTATTTTCGATGAAATAGGTGGATGGTACCACGAGGCGCCGTTTATCCCATATTTTAACCACAACATATGTGAGATTGATCTCTTCGATCCTTCCCCATTCTCCATCTACAATTACTACATCGTCTATTCGAATAGGCTGTGTAATTGCAATCTGTATCCCCGCAAGTAGCGTTCCAATAGCCTTTTGAGCAGAAAAACCAAGAATGATCCCTGCAATTCCTGCAGAGGTGAGAACACTAACCCCAACAGCGCGAATGCTTTCAAAGGTCATAAGCGCAATTCCTATGGCCAGGATTACGATAATAAATATAACTATGTTTTCCAGAATGGTGTATTGGGTATACCTTTTACGGGCATTTAAATTATCAAGGGCTGTAACATCATATTTTAATAGCATCCGGGTTTTGATTATTCGCAGAGACACAATAATGAACCAGGTAATGCTTATAATTATTCCAATGGTACTCAAACTTCCCAGAACATCATAAGTATAATCAAAGCGAAAAATGCGGGCAATAATAGCTGCCTTCGTAATAATTGATGCCAGGAACATGAGCATAGGGATCATGATCCTGTTGGCAAAATTCACCGGCAGGATATTGCGGGGATCCTTCCCTAATTTTTTAATTATTAGGTAAGCAAGACCAAAGATTACAAGTAAGATTATAAACCCACCTATGAAATATTGTAAAATATCCTCTTGTACCTCTGTCATGTAGCTCAATTTTCAAATTATTTAAAGCTATAAAAAAATTACATGTATTCTAACCAGGAGGCTTAAAATTATACCTTCATTAGAAAACATTGTAATCATACCCGTGGTAGGGTTTTCACTTGTATTTGCGCAAATTGCTTAAGGACAGACGTGTAGATTCAATTTTAACGAGTTTTTATAATATATTAGAATTTAATTTTAAAATAATATAATATGAAAATTACACGGTATGTTGCGTTAGGTGCAGTTTTATTTTTCTTTTCCGCGTGTGAAAAAGAATCTGAGATTGCCGATGATTTCAATTCAATAGAGCTAGAGGCGGCAGCTCCAATTTTTAAGGAGCTGAAAAACAATTCCTTTCCCATTACGGGTTTAGGGATACCCGATGTAGGGAAATTTAGTGAACACGGACAACTTCAATTGTCAATATATTCTGCGGAATATATTACCGCCGGGGAGGGGGAACACGTAGGAAATACCGTTTTTTTCATGAATACAGGAAATAAGCAATTGGGAGCAGATTTTGTACCGGGTTATTCCTTAGACGGGACCAGTGATATTTCTTATTATACTGATGCTAATAGGGCATCAGAAGATCTCGAAATTTCAGTTACCACTGCTGCAATAGAAAGAGCAATGAACACATGGAAGGATGTAACCTGTTCCGAAACTGGTCTTTTCGAAGTACCTAATGACGGCAGACAAACGGGTTTTTATGCCAAACTTTTATCTGATATAACTCCATTCGATTTTGGCGGAAGTTATGAATATGTGGCCGATGTGGTACATTCCGGTTGGCTTCCGGGTGAATTTTTTGATTTCCTTGCCCAGGATGGTTCTACTTTTATTTTAGGCGTTACATTTACTCTCATTTTCACTACAGAAGAAGGAGATCCTACAGATATTGATAATAACAACAAAGCAGATGCAGCTTTTCGGGAA